>JBAZID010000003.1:62500-251558 GCA_041651995.1 Sulfuricella sp.
ACAGTACCCAAACTCTTGGCAATCAAAGCTCATTGCGCCATTCCTGGTCTTCACTGTCAAAAAGACGATTGGCCTCGTGCAGCCCCCAACTACCAGCCGCATAGGTATGAATGAATTCACGCTCTTGTTCCCAGTATTTCAAAATGGGATCTACCACTCTCCACGACCACTCAACTTCATCAAAGCGAATAAACAAAGTACGGTCACCTTCGATCACGTCGAGCAGTAACGCCTCGTAGGCATCCAGCGGCGCCTCATGCGCCTTGCGGTAGGAGGCATTCATCTGAATGACGCGCGTATCCATTCCCAGCCCGGGCTGCTTGACATGGATCTCCATGTGCATACTTTCAGAAGGCTGAATCGAAAGCAGCACCCAGTTGGGCTCGATGGTTTCTACCGCAGTTTCACGGAATAATTGTTGCGGTGGATGGCGAAAGCGGATAGCAATCATTGACATCGATTTTGGCATGCGCTTGCCTGTGCGCAGATAGAACGGCACGCCACGCCAACGCCAGTTGTCAATATAAAACTTCGCGGCGACGAAAGTTTCTGTGGCGGAATTGTGCTCCACCCCTTCTTCTTGCTGGTATCCACGCACAGGCTCCCCGTTGATGAAACCAGAGGCATACTGGGCTCGAAATGCGTGCGCATGTATCGCGCGCTTCGCAATTGGCCTTATTGATCTCAATACCTTGACCTTTTCGTCTCGCAGCGCATCAGCCTCCAGTTCAGGCGGTGGCTCCATCGCCACCACAGTGAGGAGCTGCATCAGGTGGTTTTGCAGCATGTCGCGCAACGCCCCTGCCTTATCGTAATAATCGGCGCGCTTCTCGATCCCAACATCTTCAGCCACCGTGATCTGCACATGATCGATAAAATTCCGGTTCCACAAAGGCTCGATCAGCGTGTTGGCAAAACGGAATACCAGCAGGTTCTGCACGGTTTCCTTGCCCAGGTAATGGTCGATACGAAAAATCTGCTCCTCATCGAAATGCCGGTGCAACAGTTCGTTGAGCATGCGTGCGCTCTCAATATCTTCGCCGAAGGGTTTTTCCACCACCATTCGGTGCAAGCCGCGTGGCTTATTAAGTCCAACCGTATCAAGATGATTGATTACCGCGCCAAACTCGGTGGGCTTGATGGCGAGATAAAACACCACATGGGAGCACACCCCGCCTTTCTGACAACTGATTTCCTCCTTTAGACGGCGATAAGCTTCCACATCGTGAAGCTCGCCCTGCACATAGCTGAAGCGCGCGGCGAAATGTTTGAATACCTCATCATCAAAATTCTCGCCGAGCTTGTTCCGCAAACTCAAATCCATGTGCTCGAACCATTCATCCTGCCCCCACTCGCGGCGGGAAAAAGCGATGAAGCTCATATTCTCGGGCATGCGTTTCTTCTGCTCCAGGTGATACAGAGCGGGCAACAGCTTGTTCGATGAAAGATTGCCAGTAGCGCCAAAAATGACAAAGCTGCACGGGTGAAGCTTGTGATCATGGTTCATTTTGCCCCCTCTTTGATGGCATGACCGCCAAAACCTTTACGCATCATGGCCAGCATCCTGGCAGGAAAATCATTGGAACCCTGCGAGGCGAAGCGCATCATCAACGCCAGACTCATCACCGGCGCAGGCACACCCTGTTCAATAGCTTCGAACGCAGTCCAGCGGCCTTCGCCAGAATCCGAGACAAATGGTGCGATTGCACTCAGATCCTGGTCCTGTCGCAGGAAATCCGCACTCAAATCAAGCAGCCAGGAGCGCACCACACTGCCGTGGCGCCACATTTCTGAAATTGCGCCCAGATCTAGATCAAATTCCTGTTTACCCTTCATCAAGGCAAATCCTTCTGCAAAGGCCTGCATCATTCCGTATTCGATGCCGTTGTGGATCATTTTCACAAAATGTCCGGAACCGGCAGGGCCGCAGTGCAGCCAGCCTTTATCCGGAGCCGGTGCAAGTATCTTCAGATAGAATTCGAGCTGCTTTACTGCCGCCGGTTCACCTCCGGCCATCATGGCATAACCATTCTGCAAGCCCCACACGCCTCCAGACACACCCACATCCACAAACTGGATGCCCCACGCCCCGAGCTCCCCGGCACGGCGCTGACTATCCTTGTAGAAGGCATTGGCGCCATCCACCACGATATCGCCCGCACCCAGCATGGGAACCAGCGTATCCAGCGCCTGCTGCGTTGCCTCACCAGCCGGAAGCATGAGCCAGATGATGCGCGGCCCATCGCCTAGAGATTCAACTAGTTGCTGTAGCGTTTCGACAGCAAGAAGACCCGTTTCAGCCGCCAACTGCTGCGTCACCGCGAAACTCCGATTGTGGGCCACGACTTCCGCGCCACCCAGCCGCAAACGGCGCGCCATGTTTCCACCCATACGTCCAAGACCGACCATAGCAATTTTTTTCATTCTTCCTCCAGGGTGAGTACGCTGATGTATTTTAAGGCAATAAACATTATGAATTACAAAGCGTAGCACGCCTTTGATATCGTCATGGATATCGAGCTGCCGTAATCAGCGCTCCAAGGCAAATTGATCCGGGTTTTCCCATCTTCACACATGCATGCGACTTGCGATCTACTGTCTCACCTTGAGATTGCGCGGGTTATCACGCATCATTGAAGGAAATCCGGGCATCTACAGAAGTTTTTATGCGTACAATATCTTTCAGGCAATATTTAACTATTTGTTTTATCTTCCTTCTTACTACCAGCATCTCTTCAGCTATGTCCGATCAGACGCCCTCGCCCAAAGTAGCCAAAGCGCCTTATAAAGTTGTTTTTCAGGTAACTGACAGCGACGCGCAAAAGTGGAATCTGACTCTAGTTAACGCCATGAATGTCATCACCGAACTGGGCAAACACAATGTCGCCATAGAGATCGTTGTCTATGGTCCTGCGATTGACATGCTCAAACTCGAATCCGAAGTTGCGCCCAGGGTGGATGAAGTCATTAGACATGGCGTCAATGTTGTAGCCTGTGAAAACACCATGCATGGCGAGCGCCTCACCCCTGCAGACATGTTGCCTGACCTTGATTTCACACGAACCGGGGTGGTTTATCTGATGGAAAAGCAAAAAAAAGGCTATGCCTACATCAGACCTTGACCACTTTCTTGCTTTGAATCTTGCCGAAATATCAGGAATTCGTTATGCCGCTTAATCAATCACTCAAAGTTCTATTCATTACACCTGAAATCACCCCTCTGCTCAAAACCGGCGGCCTTGCCGATGTCAGCGCAGCACTTCCCGCCGCATTGCGTGAGTACAAGGTTGACGTACGAGTGTTACTGCCGGGCTACCCCAAGGTCATGGACAGCCTCAAAAACAAGCGTTTACTCACCACCCTTACAGATTGCGGTGTGCATGGCGAAGTCAAACTGCTGGAAGCCGAATTACCGGGAAGCGGCGTACCGTTGCTGATCATTGACTACCCGCTATTTTATGAACGCGATGGCGGCCCTTACACTGACCCCAAAGGCCATGACTGGGCCGACAATGCACACCGCTTCGCCCTGCTCTCCAAGGTGGGAGCCCTGCTGGGTAGTTCGGGCAGCCCTTTGGCCTGGCATCCGGATATTGTGCAGTGCAACGACTGGCAAAGTGGCCTGACCCCCGCCTACCTGAATTTCAGCCCAGCCCCCAGTGCCGCTACCGTCATGACCATTCACAACATGGCGTTTCAGGGCACCTTCCCCGCTTTGCTGACCGAACCCCTGGGTTTGCCTGCCTCAAGCTTTGCTATCAACGGCGCAGAATATTATGGGCAACTCTCATTCCTAAAAGCCGGATTGTTTTACGCCAAGCACATTACGACTGTAAGCCCCACCTATGCCGAGGAAATCCAGCAGGAACCTCTGGGCTTCGGCATGCAGGGGCTGCTGGCCCATCGCTATCTGGACCTCACCGGCATCATCAACGGCATTGACGTGAAGGAATGGGATCCGGCCACAGACAAACTGCTGGATCACAACTACAGCGCCGGCAATCTGGCCGGAAAAGCCGCCTGCAAGCGCGCGTTGCAACAAAAACTCGGACTGTCGGAAAACCCGGACATTCCCTTACTGGGCGTGATCAGCCGCCTGACGCATCAGAAAGGGCTGGATCTGTTGCCCACCATCGCACCCTTCCTGCTTGAACACCCGGTGCAGATGGTCATTCTGGGCAGCGGCGAGGTAGCGCTGGAAACAGCGTTCCTGCAGTTGGCGCAAAACCATCCGGATCAGGTGGCCACGATCATTGGCTTCAATGAAGCGCTTTCACATCAGATTGAAGCGGGTGCGGATATTTTTCTCATGCCCTCGCGATTCGAGCCTTGCGGGCTGAACCAGATGTACAGCCAGTGTTACGGCACGCCACCGGTCGTGCACTCCACGGGCGGGCTGGCGGACACGGTAGTGGATGCCACATCCGAAAACATAGCCAACGGCACAGCAACTGGCTTCGTGTTCAGACATGCAACCACACATGGTCTGAACGAATGCATCCACCGGGCGCTGGATGCCTATCACGACCAGCCCTCCTGGCGCAAGATCCAGGCCAACGGCATGCACCGCGACTTCAGTTGGAGCAGGAGTGCCGAGGAGTACCTCGCGCTTTACGAAATGATTCTGAAAAGCGCTTGAGCACGCCTCAGAGCCATTGCATCAAACCCATCTCCAGGGGATGGGTCAGCAACTCGTGGTAGGGGTAGACCCTGACCTTGTAATCCAGCCGCCCGCATAAATCGGGGGACAGGTCGAGAGCGAACAGATGTTCCTTCCCATCTGCGCTCATGCCGTAATGGCTGAAATTGAAATGCAGGTAATCCAGCCTGTCCCGCTTGGCTGACCGGCGAATCAATAATTCAACCACGACATCTTCAGGTGCAAGGGCATTCATATTCAGCGCCACTTCCAGGCGTACAGTCTCGCCAAAGCTGATGCGATTCAACGGCACATCCATTCGGTGCAGCATCAATCCTTGCCAGGCAGAGCGGATTTTCTTTTTCCACTCGGAAAGAAGCTTTGCCCCGGAAAAATTATCCTGCTCATAACGTTGACCCTGCCGGCTGGCAGGAACATAAAACTTGGTGACGTATTCATCCACCATGCGTCCGGAATTGAAGCGTGGCAGGATGGTTGCCATGGAACGCTTGGACATTTTCACCCAATCCGGTGAATACCCCATCTTGCCGCGCTCGTAATAGGCTGGAATAACCCTGTCCTGGAGAATTTCATACAGGGTCTGCGCTTCTTCCTTGTCACGCCGATAGGATTCCATCCAGGTAGGCGCCGGCTTGATCGCCCAGCCGTTGGTGCCATCGTAACCCTCGCCCCACCAGCCATCGAGCACGGAAAGATTAATCGCTCCATTCATGCCGGCCTTCATACCTGAGGTGCCGCTTGCCTCGAGCGGGTAAACCGGATTGTTGAGCCACACATCCACCCCCGAAACCAGACGCCTTGCCAAACCAAGATCATAGCCCTCCACCAGCATGATCTTGCCTTCGAACTCCGGCAAATTGGCGATGCCCTGCACCTGGCGGATCAAATCCTGGCCTGGCAGATCTGCGGGGTGAGCTTTGCCGGCGAAAAGAAACAGCACCGGCCGTTCATCGTTGGAAAGAATTTCCTTGAGCCAGTCGATATTTTCGAACAGCAAAGTGGCACGCTTGTATGTGGCAAAGCGGCGGGCAAAACCGATGGTCAGGACGTTGGGGTCATATCTGTCCACAAACTTCAGCATCCTGTCCAGGTGGGATTCGCTACCATTGTCGCGGAAATGCTGCGCGCTCTTGCGGAAATGCACCAGCTGAAGCATCTGGGATTTGAGCGATTGACGCACGCTCCAGAAGAGCTGATCAGGAATCTCGTCTATCCGGCTCCAGAAATCCGGCTCCGACATGCGATGCCGCCATTCATATCCGAACACGTTATCAAACAGATCAGCCCATTCCTGTGCCAGAAAAGTCGGCACATGCACTCCGTTGGTGACATAAGCCATCGGGTTTTCTTCAGGCAGCACCTCAGGCCACATCGCGGAACAAATGCGCGAGGACACGCTGCCGTGAATCCTGCTCACCCCGTTCTGGTGGCGAGAGCCGCGAATCGCCAAAGCGGTCATGTTGAATTCGGGGCTCTCCGGGGTCAGACCCAGTTGCATCACATCACCCACGCCAATCTTGATGTCTTGACAGAAGTGCTGAAAATACTCGGTAATCATGCCATCCGAGAAATGATCATGCCCGGCGGGGACCGGTGTATGTGTCGTAAATACCGTATTGACCGCGACTGCCTCCAATGCACTGGAAAAATCCAGTTGATGCTCGGCCATTAAATGGCGCACCCGTTCCAGAATCAGGAAAGCTGCGTGGCCTTCGTTGATATGCCAAACCGTTGGCTTGATGCCCAGAGCCTGCAATGCTCGCACCCCGCCTACACCGAGAATGATTTCCTGCTTAAGCCGCAGGGTGCGATCGCCCCCATAGAGCTGGTGGGCAATATTGCGATCATCGCAAGTATTCTCCTCCAGATCGGTATCCAGCAGATAAAGCCGGACGTGACCCACAACCGCCTGCCACACTTTGACGGCCACTTGCCGGCCTGGCAACTCGACCGTCAGGTGGATCTCACCGCCATCATCCCGTAGCGCGGGCGTGACGGGCAGCTCGTTAAAATTGGAATCCGCATAACTGGCGACCTGGTTGCCGCTGTCGCACTCTATGGTCTGGGAAAAATAGCCCTGACGATACAACAAGCCCACCGCCACAAACGGCACGCGCATATCGCTGGCCGCCTTGCAGTGATCGCCCGCCAGAATCCCGAGACCACCGGAATAGATGGGAAAGCTCTCATGGAACCCAAACTCGGCGCAGAAATAAGCGACCAGATCACGGTCAGCGAGTTGGTCCTCTCCATTGCGGCTCACCAGTTCATGATGGTAAGAGTCATAGGCCGACAGAACACGGTTATAGGTCGCCAGAAAAACCTGGTCTTCCACCGCATCCAGCAAACGCTGCTCATCCACCCGGCGCAGAAAGACCTTGGGATTGTGCCCCACGGCATCCCACAAACCGGGATGCAGACGAGCAAACAGCGTGCGGGTCGGCTTGTCCCAGCTATACCATAAATTATTGGCAAGCTCCTCCAACCGGATCAGCTTGCGTGGAATCCTGGGATTGACTTCAAGTGTGAACGTAGTGCCCTGTTTCATGGAAATCCTTTAATTGACGCGACTCAGCCCGCTCTAAAGCAGCAAACCCCATGCCACCCATTACAGCCTCATGAAATGCTCACGGTAATATTTCAGTTCATTGATCGACTCATAAATATCCGCCAGGGCTTCGTGCCGGTTTTCTTTCTTGAAACCATCATAAAGCTCGGGGCGCCAGCGTCGTGCCAGCTCCTTGATCGTACTCACATCCAGATTACGATAATGAAAATAGGCTTCCAGCTTAGGCATGTGCCTGGCAAGAAAGCGTCGATCCTGGCAAATGGAATTGCCGCACATGGGGGACTTGCCCGCGCCAACATGCTGCTGCAAAAAATTGATCATGCGCGCTTCCACCTCTGCATCACCCAAGCGGGATGCCTTGACCTTGTCAATCAGACCTGATTTACCATGGGTTCCCTTGTTCCAGTTATCCATCCTGTCCAGCACCGCATCAGCCTGGTGCACCACCAGCACCGGCGCCTCCGCAACGGTATTGAGCTGCGCATCCGTAATCACCAGCGCGACCTCCAGGACGAAGTCTGTTTCCGGGCTGAGTCCGCTCATCTCCATATCCAGCCAGATCAGATTCTGGTTGTTTTCTTGTGCCATAATATTGTTCCATTTAAATCAAGCCGCATATTGTGGCATGCCCCCAATCAATCGTCACCCTTGAGCGCCCCCCAAGCTGGTGCGCTGGAACCTCTCACAATGCCGGTTTTTACCCTGATTTTTGCCTTTGCCTTGCTGCTTACCACTGCGACCCGGCTATGGCTGGCTCAACGCCATCTGCGCCACATCCAGCTTAACCGCCAGGCTGTACCGCAGGATTTCGCTGACAGCATCTCCCTTGAATCGCACCACAAGGCGGCGGATTACTCCAGCAGCAAGACTCGGCTCGGCATGCTTCACAGCCTGCTGGACGTAGCACTTCTGCTGGCATTCACCCTGGGTGGTGGCATTCAGGCGCTCACGGACTATTGGCAAAACGTCCTGGGCGATGGATTGTGGCGTGGCGTGGCACTCATTGTGAGCGTCCTTGTCATCTCCAGCCTGCTGGAAATACCACTCAGTCTGTATCGAACATTCGTCATTGATGCACGGTTTGGTTTCAACAAAATGACACCCGGCCTGTTTCTGGCCGATTTGTTCAAACAAACCCTGCTCCTCAGCGCGCTTGGCATTCCTTTGCTCCTCGGTGTGCTGTGGCTGATGGCGCAAATGGGCGAACACTGGTGGCTCTATGTCTGGCTTGCGTGGATGGGCTTCAATCTGCTGATCCTGACCCTCTATCCTACCGTGATTGCACCTCTGTTCAACAAATTCTCGCCACTGGAAGACCAAAGGCTTGCTACGCGCATTGAAGCCTTGCTGCAGAAATGCGGTTTCAAATCTCAGGGGCTGTTTGTCATGGATGGCTCCAAGCGCAGCAGCCATGGCAACGCCTATTTCAGCGGTCTGGGCGCTTCAAAACGTATCGTGTTCTTCGACACACTGTTAGCGCGCCTCAATCACGATGAAATCGAGGCGGTGCTGGCCCATGAACTGGGGCACTTCAAACGCCGCCATGTCATCAAACGCATTCTCTCCATGTTCATTCTCAGCCTGGCAGGGCTGTGGCTGCTGGGCTGGCTCATGCCGCAGGGGTGGTTTTACCAGGGCCTGGGTGTCACGACTCGGAGCACCGATACGGCCCTGCTATTATTCATGCTGGTTAGCCCGTTCTTTACTTTCCTGTTTAACCCAATTGCCAGTCTTTACTCACGCAAGCATGAATTCGAGGCCGACCGCTACGCAGCCGAAAATTCCAGCGGCGAAGCACTGATCCAGGCACTGGTCAAGCTTTACAATGACAATGCAGCAACGCTAACACCCGATCCGCTGCACTCGGTTTTCTATGATTCACATCCGGCTGCCACACAAAGGATCGCCTACTTGAGATCGCTCGCAGGGAAAAGTTGATTTGCACAATATCCGAGTTATTTGTTAAAGTATTCAATCGTCCATCTCACATTGAAAGGGAGAACCTCATGAAATTTTTTCTCACCGCTCTCAGTCTCGCGCTGCTGGCAACCACTCCAGCCATTGCCGAGTCCATGGACAAAGGCGACGCCAAGATCGGCAAGACGCTGCACGACAAATCCTGCATTACCTGCCATGTCTCAAAATTCGGCGGCGATGGCAGCAAGATATACACCCGCGCCGACCGCAAAGCCACCAGCAAGGAACAACTGACCGCTCGCGTCAAGGCATGCAATAACAACGTTGGCGCTGGTTGGTTTCCAGAAGAAGAAGCCCATGTTGCAGCTTACCTCAACGCCACCTACTATCGTCTGAAGTGATCACAGGATCATAATTTTCTTGTCAAACTGAACCAGCAGGCTCACAATCGCCCCTCGTGAAATTACCATTTTGTTCGGAGGGGCTTCAATGAAACGACTACTGGCACTGGGCCTGATCGTCACATCTCTGGGAGGCTGCTGCATGGTGGCCTGCAATAGCCGGCCAGCCAACAGCCATATCACGGTCAGCTCCAACATCCCCGCGGACTGTAGTTTTGAGGACAAGGCCGGCCCGCGTGAATTCCATGCCCCAGGCAAAGTGGACGGCATGCCGAAAAATGCGCCTGGAACCCTGACATGTCAGGCCAAGGGATATAAACCTTTCCAAAAACAGGTGCAGGCCGCTGACTGGAGCAAGATCGACTCCCTCTCAGGCGACCCCCTCGCGATTCGTTATTTCAGCGAAGTCTCCATCACGATGGAAGCACTGGACAAGAAACCCAATTAAACAGGCGCTTGCCAATTGATATTACCCCCCAGATGTTTTAAAGTTGCCGCGTTCCAAAATAGTTCTGCTCAATAGCTCAGGAGACCTCTCATATGAAAATCAAGTTAAGCGCAATCGCCGTCCTCTCCACCCTGGCCATATCCGGCTCTGCCCTGGCCGATGGCTGGACCTTCCTCCCCGTCAAGAATGATGGCTGGAAGCCTGAAATCACACTCTCGGCAGTGGTTGGCTCCATGGATGTCAAAGACATTGGCGCCAGTGAATACCAGGGGGCGGAACTATCGCTGAACTGTCCATGGTTCCAGCCGCCAACTGGCATGATTCGCCAGCAATTCAACATTGGCAAATATGAGCATGGCAACGCTTCGCTGACCAGTTTTGAGATGAACCCGCATTACTACGTCTCGGTCGCGCCGGGATGGACCGTTGGTGGTGGCCCTGGCATTGGCTACATACATGGTTACGTTGGCGAACAGGAAGCCGACATGTCCAGCGTTCAACTCTCCGGCAGCGTCAATTACCGTAACGGCCACTTCTTCGCCGGTGCTGGCGCCCGCTACCAAGACTCCCTTAACAAGGAAATCGCACCGGGCATAAAAGGCATGGACAACTGGCTGGTTTCCGCCAAGATTGGCCTGAATTTCTAAGTAGATTTATCCGTATTGTCAAAAAATGCCCGCTTGCGGGCATTTTTTGTTTATCCTTGCAGCCGTGCAAATGTTCCATGAAGGTCAAATTACTGCAAGCTACGGACGCCGGTTCACAGTTGAACTCGCTGGCGGGGAGCTAGTCGCCTGCGTTACACGAGGCAAAAAAGGCGGCGCGGCCTGTGGCGACAAGGTGAGGATCCAGTACACGGGACCAGATCAGGGCGTCATCGAAGCCATTTTGCCGCGTCGCTCGCTGCTATACCGCTCGGATGCCTTCCGGGAGAAAGTCATCGCGGCAAACGTCACACAAATCATCATTGTGCTCGCGGCAGTACCCAGCTTTTATGAAGAATTGATAAACCGCTGCCTGATCGCAGCGGAAAGTGCCGGGATCAAGGCGCTGATCGTACTCAACAAAGCCGATCTGAAATCCGAAACGGCGCAGGCAATGGTAAAGCTTGCTCTTTACCGTGACCTCGGCTACGCACTGTTGCCGCTCTCCGCGCATCAGGACACATCACCTCTCCTGCCCTATCTGCAAGGTGAAACCAGCGTACTGGTGGGCCAGTCAGGAATGGGGAAATCGAGCATCATCAATGCCCTGCTCCCTGAAGTAAAAGCCGAGACGAGAGAGATTTCCACTACGCTCGATTCGGGCAAGCATACAACCACGCATGCGCGGCTCTACCATCTAAACCCGGAAAGCCACATCATCGACTCCCCCGGCTTGCAGGAATTCGGTCTTCACCATCTCAAGCCGGAAGAGTTAGACCATGCCTTTATCGAATTCCGCCCTTATCTCGGCCAGTGCAAATTCAACAACTGCCGTCATCGATCCGAGCCTGGTTGCGCGGTGCTTGCAGCCGCAAAAACGGGCACGATACAACAGCGCAGGCTAGCAACTTACCAGAAGCTTATCGGCAACGCCTGACCCACCATTTCCTGACTTCTTCCAGCACCAGCATGGCTAAAGCAAAGGGAATAATATAAATCCACACCTCCAGCCCGATCGGCAAGGTGCCAAACAGCGCATTGCCCCATGGGGTATAGTCAATCAGCAGAATAAGCGCCATTTCCGCCAACACGCCCCCCACGATCAGAGGGTTGCCAAACAGATTCCGGGCAAAGACTGAATCACGACTGCTACGGCAAATGTATACATTCACAATCTGCATCACGATAATCGCACTCAACGTAGCAGTCGTAGCTTGAAGATAGCGCGGGTCATACGGCAGCAAGGTATCCCCATAGCGCCAGCCAGCACCATGCAGAACGAAGAAGAACGCTGCTAGCGCGGCCAAGGCTTCCATCCCCCCAAGAAACAGGTAGGCACGCAGTACCAAGGCTGCATTCAGCAAGCGTTCATTACGTGCCCTGGGTGGTTTGCGCATCACCTCGGGATGAGGTTTTTCAGCCCCCAATCCGAGGGCGGGCAGCATATCGGTACCCAGATCCACGGCCAGGATCTGGATCACCGTCAGCGGCAGGGGTATCTTGAACAGAACAAAAGCAAGATAAGGCACGATTTCAGGAATATTGGAGGTCAGGATATAGGTCATAAACTTGCGGATATTCCCGAATACCGCCCGCCCCTCCTCGATCGCGGCGACGATGCTGGCAAAATTGTCATCCAGCAAAATCATGTCCGCTGCTTCTCGCGCCACATCGCTGCCACTCAGCCCCATGGCAATACCGATATCCGCCTGTTTCAGCGCCGGCGCATCGTTTACACCATCTCCGGTCACCGCAACGACATGGCCTTTTTTCTGCAAGGCATGGACGATGCGCATTTTCTGGTCCGCCTTGAGGCGTGCAAAAATAATTTCAGGCAGATCCAGTTTCAGTTGCAATTGTGTGGCAGAAATGCGTTGCAGGTCATCGCCGGTCAATACCGTGGGCGACTGACACAATCCGATTTCACGGGCAATCGCCCGCGCAGTATGGGGATGATCGCCGGTGACGATAATGACCTTGATCCCGGCTTCGCGACACGTCTGGATCGCTGGCGCCACTTCGGGACGCGGCGGATCCTCCAGGCCGACCAGCCCGAGCAGGGTCAGGCCTTGTTCCAACTGCTCCCGCGGCTCGTTTTCACGTACCGCACGAGTCGCCAGCGCCAGGACACGCAGGCCTTGCTGCGCCAGTTCCAGTTCGGCCTCCTGCAAACGGTCGCTTGTTTCCGGCGTCAAAGACAAGACGCCCCGAGATGTGCTGAAATGCGTGCACAAGGGAAGCACCGTCAGGAGCGCACCCTTTGTGTAAAGCATTGCTCCATGCTGCGTCCTGTGCAGGGTGGACATGCGCTTGCGGTCGGCATCGAACGGCACTTCGTCCAGACGGGGTTGATCTGGCCACTTACACCCGGATTGCTCTGCCATGTGTACCAGCGCCAATTCCATCGGATCGCCCAGCCAAGCGTGATTTTCCATTTGCTTGAGGGTATGGCAGTAGCGCGCAACCGCGAGCAATTCCTCTGCGGCAGGACCAGACAATTCCCGAGGCGTGACGAATGCGCCATGCATAAACAGATGCTTCGCTTCCATTCGATTGAGCGTCAAGGTTCCGGTTTTATCGGTGCAGATCACTGAGGCAGAACCCAGTGTTTCGACAGACGGCAGATGCCGGATCAGCACATTGCGCTTCGCCATGCGCTGCGTTGCCATGGCCAGCGACAGAGTGACCGTAGGCAGCAAGCCCTCCGGCACATTGGCAACGATAATGCCGATAGCAAAAATGAAATTGGCCCAGAATGACAGCCCCATCGCCTGGCCGATGAAAAAGAACAACACGCCCAGCCCCAGGGCCAGCGCGGCAACCAGTCGCGAAAGATGGACAATTTCGCGCTGCAGGGGAGAAAGGCGCTCACCCGGGACTTGGGTAAGATGCGCAATTTTGCCAAACTCGGTGTTCATGCCGGTGGCGAAAATCACCGCCTTGCATTCGCCCGCCACCACGGCCGTGCCCGCCAGCAGGATATTGCCGCCGTGCAGCAACTCCTCTTCGCTGCTGGCCTTGGCTTCCCGCGCCTTGGGACGGGATTCACCCGTCACCGTTGCCATGTTGACGCGCACGCCAAATGCTTCAATCAGACGGCAATCCGCTGGCACGCCATCCCCTTCCTGCAACAGGACTACATCACCCGGCACCAGTTGCGAGACCTCAATTTGCGACACTGCGCCCGCACGAAGCACCTTGACCAGACGGGGCAACAATTCAAGCAAAGCTGCCAGAGCCCGTCCGGCACGGTATTCCTGCCAGAAAGAGAAAACGCCATTGAGCAGGATCACACCCAGAATGGCATAGCCCAACGTTGCCATACCCTCGCCTGGTGCACGCCATTCTGCGACAAAGGCCAGGACTGCGGCGAACCACAATATCAGCGCGAAAAAATGGATAAACCCTTTGAGGAATTTGAGCCAGAGCGGCTCGGCCGGTAATGCTTCGACCCGGTTCAGGCCGTATTCAAGCAGACGCCGCGCAGCCTCTGCGCTGCTCAGGCCATCCGGCCCGCTGTGCAGACTGGCAAGTGCTACTTCCGGAGCCAGGCGATGAATCTTCATTGCCGCCGATCAGCCGGCAACAAGCGGGGGGAAACTAACCCGGCCTGCCCAGTTGAATATCAGTTAAGAATCTATTTGCCGTTGATACGAATCGGAACATAGAGGGAACGATCTCCGCGCAGAATACGCAATGCGATCACCCGCCCCGAGCCATACTGGTTTACCAGTTCGTTGAATTGCTCCAGGCTTTTTACATCCTGGTTGTTGACCGACAGGATTACGTCGCCACGGCTGACACCCGCGCGTGCCGCAGCGCCATCCGAGTCTTCCACCAGCAACCCGGCGCTGATCTTGAGCTCCCGCTTCTGCTCCTCACCGAGTTCGCTCAAGGTCAGGCCAAGCTTGTTACCCGCCTTGCTGGTTTTTGTTGGGGCGCGGCCCATCTTGTCGGGAAGTTCACCCACCACCACCGCGACGTCCTTGTATGCGCCTTTCCGCCAGAGCTGTACCGTTACCCGCTTGCCAGGCTTGACCGAAGCCACCAGACGCGGCAGCTCGCTGGAATTTTCCACCACTTTGCCATCGAACTTGAGAATTACATCGCTTGCCGCCATGCCAGCCTTGTCGGCCGGACTGCCTTTGTCCACGTTGGCAATCAGGGCGCCCATGGGCTTGCTCAGACCAAATGATTCCGCCAGTTCCTTGGTCATTTCCTGAATCATCACGCCGAGCCAGCCACGGTTGATCTTGCCCTGAGTTCGCAACTGATCGCTGATGTCGATCGCCACGTCAATCGGGATGGCGAAGGAAAGCCCCATGAATCCGCCGCTACGGCTATAGATCTGCGAATTGATGCCGATCACCTCGCCCTTCATGTTGAACAGTGGACCGCCTGAATTGCCGGGGTTGATTGCCACATCGGTCTGGATGAAGGGCACATAATTTTCCTGCGGCAGCGAACGCCCCTTGGCGCTCACGATTCCTGCGGTGACACTGTTATCGAAGCCGAACGGCGAACCAATGGCAAACACCCATTCGCCAGGCTTGAGCAGGTCGGGTTTGCCTATCGTCACCGCAGGCAGGCCGCTGGCGTCGATTTTTACCAGGGCGACATCCGTGCGGCGATCGCTGCCGATCACTTTGGCCTTGAATTCGCGCTTGTCAGTCAGACGCACAATGACTTCATCGGCCGCATCCACCACATGTGCATTGGTGAGGATATAACCATCCGCACTCAGGACGAAACCCGAACCCAGCGAACGTGACTGATGTTCGCGTGGGCCCTTGCGTGGCGGCATGAAGCGCCGGAAAAAATCGTGCATCGGGTCATCTTCCGACAACTCCGGCATTTGGGGAAAAGCGTGTTCATTGCGCACGGTCTGGGTCGTGCTGATATTCACGACCGCTACGCCCTGTTTTTCCACCAGTTCGGTAAAATCCGGCAATTCCCTGGCGTGGGATAACGCAGTCAAAGATAGAAAAAGCGCAAAAAAAGCGATAACTCTTTTCATCCTTATCAATCCTCAGCAAGTTTGACAATATTGCAAGAAAAAACCCGGCGCAGAATCACCGGCTGAAACTGTCGCTGACCACCCGCCCTCGCAGTCACCCCTTTCAGCGTGACAAAGCCCAGTATCAACCCGATGACTGCTCCCGATACGGAATACGGGTCCGTTACGGCGCCAGCAGGCGCAAACAGGCTGCCCAGCAATGCACCCGCCAGCAATGACACCAGGGGCAATACATAGCCGAGCAGGGAGCTTGCAAGCAGTGCGGATTCTTCCAGCCCGACTACCACGCGCTCACCCACCGTTGCGCCAATTGGGTTCGACACCTGGAATGATCTCGTCTTCCCGCCAAGCAACTGACTCATGCTGGAAGTGCCACAGCTTTGCTTGGAACTGCATGTTCCACAGGATGAGGCGCGTGAAGTTTCGACATAAGCCCCATCCACGCCCAATCGAATCACTACACCTTCGGTTTCAAGCATGCGATTATTTGCCCGCAAAAGAGACGGAATTGGCGATTTGCATCACGGTCGCGGCAGGCACTTCGCCCAGCACTGTGACCTGAAACTCGGCAACCGGCCTGGTGTAAACATTGATTGAACCTTGGCTGGAAAGGCCGGTAACCGATTTTTGCATCCCCGCCAAAGGCTCGACAAAGATCGAGACCGCAACCAGTTCATCTGAAAACACCAGATGGTTGGCAGAAACCTTCTTGCCTGGAAAAGTCCGTTTCTGCTCCATGATTTTTTTGAATCCCGCGGGCGGCGATTTTACCTGCCAGCCCGAATCGACCATGGCTGGAATGTCCTGCGGCTTCATATGCTGGTGCATGGCATATCTGGGTTTCAATTGCTCGCGGTCTATGGTTCCGCCAATTCTGGCATGGGTGAAAAAGAACTGATTTATGACCTCTTTTTTTTCATTCAGCGTACTGGCCTTGAGCAACAGGCCGCTGCCATTTTCACCACAAAAGCGATGGCCATAACGATAAACATCGCGCGGTTCCAGTACGACATTCTGACAATCATGACCTGCCACGCGCTCCACCAGGCCAAGCTTGACGACATAATTTTCGCCAATACCCGACAACTGAAGCGGCAAAAGTGCGGGGAAACTCTTTTGCGACCTGCGTCTTTCAACCATGACACCCTTGCTTTCGGGCGTAAAACAGATCACCTCATCATTGTTACGGATGATTTCGCGCGGCGGGCCATCCAGCACTTCCAGCTTCTCATGCTCGCCGCTCTCATCCATCATGTGGGTAATGCTGGACGTTTCCATGTGGGCGCCGCGCTGGTACACAAAAGTTCCGCTGTAATCGAGATTGTGGGCGGCCGAGGCAATCCTCTGCAACCAGATGGCAGCATCACCACCCGCTTCCGCTACGGCCAACCCCGGCAGGCAAGACAGAATCACTACCACCACACAACGGCCAGCCCTCATCGCGCAGCAACCTCTCTCACTTCCGACACCATCTGTACATGAGGCGCCATGCCACGCATCGAAACACTGGGCGAGTATTCCTGATGCGCCAGCAAGTATGGGTTGACATTGGTGCTGGCCAGCTCCGCCTGCGGCGCGTTTGCCGCCAGCATGCTGGAAGTTGCGCTTTCGTTGCCCGTCTGCATCACAGCCCAGAGCACGAACCCCACAGCAGCAACCGATGCTGCCGCGGACAGGGCAAAAGTTCTCGCATGTGGCCTGGCAAGCCGTTTGGGTGCCAGAACCGTCGGCTCCTCGGCCAAACTCAATCTGAATCGATCCATGAAATCACCGGAAACTGAAGATGTGCCGCGAAGTTCGTCGCCAATCAGATGGTAGGCATGCCATTCATGTTGCGCCTCTGAAGACTGCAATGCAGCGATCAGCCGTTTCGCTTCGGCTTCATCCACCTCGCCGTCCATGAATTCGGAAATTTGCTCTTTCATGCTTACCACCTCTTGTCTTTATGTGTATCCAGCAAGGGCCGCAACTTCTCGGCGATTGCCTCTCGTGCCCTGAATATCCGCGACCTGACAGTCCCGATCGGGCAGTTCATCACTTCTGCGATTTCCTCGTAGCTCAACCCTTCGATTTCGCGCAAGGTAATCGCCGTTCTCAACTCCTCTGGCAACACCGCCATCGCAGAGTTCACTGTCTGACCAATCTGTTTGGTCATCAACTCGTGTTCCGGCGTATTGATATCGCGCAACTCCCCCGCATCCTCGAAATTTTCCGCATCTTCGGGGCTGTACTCGGTAATGGTAGGCGCCCGCCGCCCCTGGGCAACCAGATAATTTTTGGCGGTATTAATGCCGATCCGGTACAGCCAGGTATAAAACGCACTATCGCCGCGGAACGAGGGCAAGGCGCGGTAAGCCTTGATAAAGGCCTCCTGCGACACATCCTCTACCTCGGCCGCATCGCGAATAAAACGCGACAGCAACCGGGCGAGCTTGCGCTGATATTTGATCACCAGCAACTCGAAGGCACGCTTGTCGCCATGCTGCGCGCGCTCGACCAGTTGCTGGTCAATTTCCCTGTCACCCATTCTGGGCTTACTCCCTGAAACAGCTTATTTTTGTAGGTATGCAGTATAGCGTTTTCACCCGCCGAGCAGAAAACGCAAGCACTTCATTATTCACAAAGACAGGCAACGGTAGTAAATAGTTCATTCTCCATGCCGTCATTGCATGCATAAGAGGAGGCGCATGGTATGATTTTTCCGCATTCACCCACCTGAATCATGACGGAACCCCACGTGGAACAATTTGACGTAGTGATCATCGGCAGCGGGCTGGCAGGGCAGACGCTATCCCTGCATCTGGCAGAACATAAAAAAATCGGACTCATTACCAAAAAGTCCCTGCTTGATGGCGCCAGCAGCTGGGCCCAGGGCGGCATCGCGGCAGTGCTGGGCAACGACGATTCGCTCCAGTCGCATATTCAGGATACCTTCGTTGCCGGTGCCGGGCTATGTGGCGAAAAGGCCACGCGTTTCGTGGTGGAACATGGCAAATCCGCGGTCGAATGGCTCATCCGGCAAGGTGTTCAGTTCAGCCATGACGAGCTGCATGCCGAGGAACTGCACCTGACGCGCGAAGGCGGTCACAGCCACCGCCGCATCGTGCATGCCGCGGATGCAACCGGCGCGGCAGTGCAGATGACCCTGTCGCAGCAAGTCAAGGCCCATCCCAACATCACCCTGCTGGAAGAACACATCGCCATCGACCTGATCACCGGCAGAAAACTCGGCTTTAGCGACCCCGTGCAGGCCAACCGCTGCTTCGGGCTGTATGCGCTCGACAACCAGTCCGGCACGGTCAAGACCATCGCCGCCCGGCATGTCGTCCTGGCCACGGGCGGGGCTGGCAAGGTTTATCTCTACACCACCAACCCTGATGTGGCCACAGGTGACGGCATTGCCATGGGCTGGCGCGCCGGCTGCCGGGTGGCGAACATGGAATTCATCCAGTTCCATCCCACCTGCCTTTATCACCCCCATGCCAAATCATTTCTGATTACCGAAGCGGTGCGCGGGGAAGGCGGGCGGCTCTTGCTGCCGGATGGCACCCGCTTCATGCCTGACCATGACCCCCGCGCCGAGCTGGCGCCACGCGACGTGGTCGCACGGGCAATCGACTTCGAAATGAAAAAGCGCGGGCTGGATTGCGTTTATCTCGACATCTCGCACAAATCCGAGACCTTTCTCAAGGAACATTTTCCCAATATCCACGCCCGCTGCCTGGAACTGGGCATCGACCTCACGCGCGACCCCATCCCCGTGGTGCCCGCCGCCCACTACACCTGCGGCGGGATCATGACCGACCTGCGCGCCCGCACCGATATCCACAACCTTTATGCCGTGGGAGAAGTGGCCCATACCGGCCTGCACGGCGCAAACCGGCTGGCCAGCAATTCGCTGCTGGAATGCATCGTGTTCGCCCAGGCTGCGGCGCGGGATATCCTGGAACAGAAGGATTCGCCCCTGCCCCCCCTGCCGGAGTGGGACGAAAGCCGGGTCACCGATGCCGACGAGGAAATCATCATCTCCCACAACTGGGACGAGCTGCGCCGCTTCATGTGGGACTACGTCGGCATCGTACGCACCAGCAAGCGCCTCCAGCGCGCACTGAAACGGATCAGGCTGCTGCAGGAGGAAATTCACGAGTACTACAGCAATTTCCGCATCAGCAACGATCTGCTCGAACTGCGCAACCTGGTCCAGACCGCGGAGCTGATCGTGCACAGCGCCATGCTGCGGCACGAGAGCCGTGGCCTGCATTTCAGCCGGGACTACCCGGAGCAGTTGCCCGCGGCGGAAAATACGGTTCTGACACCCGATTAGAGAAGGCAATATTTCACGATTCAATAATCCACCTTTCACTGTTGGCAAAGCACTCGCATGAATAAAAAAATCACTTTAAGCCTCACCCTCGCCCTGACCTTCAGTCACGCAGCGGAGGCAGAAGATCACTTTTCCGCCTCTCTGCTCGACGATCTGGGCGAGCAAACCAGCATTGCCACCCGCACCAAGCTCAATATCGATTACGCCCCAGGAACGGTTTCCATTCTCCACAGCGACGACCTCATGACCCAGGGTGCGCGCACGGTGTGGGAGGCTTTGGCGCTGGTGCCCGGGTTTGAACAATCCATCGACGAAACCGGCACACGCCAGATTATCGTGCGTGGCGTGGGCAAGTCCTACTCCTCCGGCGCCATCAAGATCCTGGTCAACGGCATCGCCCTCAATTCGGAACTGATGAGCCTCGCCAACCCGGTGCTCAACATGCCGGTGGAGCAGGCCGAGCGCCTCGAAGTGATCCGCGGCCCGGGTTCGGCGATGTATGGCGAATCCGCCTACATGGGCGTGGTCAACATCATCACCCGCAAGCGGGGACAGCGCCTGTTCGCCGCGGCGGGCAAGGGTGAGGTGCTGGCGGGCGGAGGCGTGATGTCGTTCGACAATGCGGAGACCGGCCTCAATTTCAACCTCAACCTGGCCGGCTGGAAGGCGCAGGGCGGCGGCCAGACAGGGCAGGACCAGCTCTATGCGGACGGCTTCGGCGCCCTGTCCAATGCGCCGGGGCGGATCAACGACAAAATGGATTACCGCTCCGCGCTGTTCGGGCTGAATTATCAGAAATTCTCGCTTTCCGCCCTGTGGCTGGAAGATGGCGCGGGCGACCACTACGGCATCAACAACATCCTGCCGCCGGACGAGAAACGCATCGTTACCCGCCACCGTCACCGCGCGCTGGAACTCAAGCAGGCGGTGGAATTCGCCCCGGCGCTGCAGGGCGAGTTCAAACTCGGCTGGCAGGATTTCAGCCATGTCCGCGACCGTCTTTACCTTAGTCCTGGTGCTGCCTATGATCCGGCCATTGACGGCCCGGTCTGGCTAAGCCGCGATTACCGTGAAACCCGCCTCACCGCGGGAGCCGACCTGGCCTGGGAACAGGGGCAACATACGGCATTGCTGGGGTGGTCCATCAATAGCGTCGAAATCGGCTCGGCCAGCTGGAACTGGAATTACCCCTATTGGGACATCGGCCCCAGCTTTATCGATACCAGCATGAAACGCAGGGTCAACAGTTTCACCGCCCAGGACGAATTCCGCATCAACCAGCATTTCACCCTGACCGCCGGCCTGCGCCACGACCGTTATGACGACATCGGCAACAGCACCACCCCACGCCTGGCGGCAGTCTGGCAGATGGCGCCCGGACACATTCTCAAGGCACAATACGCTGAAGCCTTTCGCGCCCCCACCTTCTACGAGCTATACAACGGCGGCCAGCCTGCCGACATCCGCCCAGAAACCGTCGCCACCACCGAACTGGGCTATCTCTACAAGGGCAATGGCAGCAGCGGCGGAATCACCCTGTTCCATTCCGACCTCAAGAACCTGATCGTTTTCATCGACTCTCCTGCCTATACCGGCTACAGCAACAGCAATGGAGCGATGTCCCAGGGCGTGGAACTGGAAGGGGAGCATTGGCTGACCAGGGATCTGAAATTCTCCGGCAATCTGACCTGGCTCAACACCCGTGACGAGACTACCAGGCAGGCCATTCCCGGCGCCGGCCACTGGCTCGCCAACGCCGGCCTGGAGTACCGCGCCAGCCAGGATCTTTCCTTTGGCATCCGGCTACGCCAGGTGGGCGAGCGCAGCCGTGAAGAGGGTGACGCGCGCGCCACCCTGGGCGGCTACAATGTGACCGACATTTCCGCCCGCCTGTTCAATGTCGCAAACACCAAGGGGCTGACCCTGCGGGCCGGCGTTCGCAACGTGTTCGATCAGGAGGTGCGCTACCCTGCCGTGAGCATGCAGCAGGGAATTTACCCCGACGATTATCCGCGCGGAACGCGGCAATGGTGGACGCTGCTGAGTTACAGCTTTTAACCTAAAAAACTCATTTGGCCACAGAGAACACAGAGTTCACAGAGGAAAAACAAAGGCCGGCCGGAGAAAATACCTTCACCTGCCGGGTGAAATGCCACACAGCCAAAATCCGCTCCATATCTCTGTGTTCTCTGTGGCCTGAAATTAGGTTCAATCTATCCCCAGCCGCGCCAGACGGTATCTCAAGGCGCGGAAGGTGATCCCCAGCAGCTTCGCGGCGGCGGTCTTGTTGTAGCGGGTTTTCTCCAGCGCTTCCTGCAGCGCTTCCTTTTCCACCCGGTCGAGATAATCCGGCAGCGGCCATTTTCCGCCCGGCTCGTGACGGGCAGGATCATCATCCGCCACCACCTCGGTCAGATACAGATCATCCTTGTGAATATGGGTGTTGCCGCACAGGGCCAGCGCGCGTTCCAGAATATTCTCCAGCTCGCGCACGTTACCGGGAAAATCATAGCGTTGCAGCGCCTCGACCGCGTCCGGCGCCAATTCGGGCGCCGCGCCATGCGCCTGGCGCGAAAGCCGGGCCAGGATATTCCCGGCGATCAGCGGCACGTCATCGCTCATTTCGCGCAACGATGGCATTTTGAGCTCGATCACATTGAGGCGGTAGTAAAGATCCTGGCGGAAACTTCCGCTCGCCACGCAATCCGCCAGCTTCTTGTGCGTGGCGCTGATGATGCGCACATCCACCGGGTCTTCCTGAGTGGCGCCGACCTTGCGTACCTTTTTTTCCTGGATCGCGCGCAGCAGTTTGACCTGCATGGTTAACGGCAGATCGGCCACTTCATCGAGAAACAGGGTGCCGCCGCTGGCGGCCTGGAAAAAACCGTCACGATCCTGGTCAGCGCCGGTAAAGGCGCCCTTGCGGTAGCCGAAGAACTCGCTTTCCATCAGGTTTTCCGGGATCGCGCCGCAGTTGACCGGCACGAAAGTTTTTTCCCGCCGGGCGCTCTTTTCGTGGATCAGGCGCGCGGCAAGCTCCTTGCCGCTACCCGATTCGCCTGTGAGATAAACCGGCGCCTGGCTGCGGGCAAGTTTTTCGATCAGTTCCCTGACTTGCTGGATGGCACCGGACTGCCCCAGCAAAGCGTAGCCTTCCGGTGCCGACGGCTCGACCACAGAAGGCAGCTTGAGCGCGGATTTGACCACGGCGCGAAGCTGATCGAGCGCAACCGGCTTGGACAAATAATCGAACGCCCCGGCCTTGAGGGCTGCAACCGCATTCTCGGTACTGCCATGGGCGGTAATCACGGCCACCGGCAAATTTGGGCAGTTGGCCCCGATATAACGCACGATTTCCAGACCTTCGCCGTCCGGCAGACGCATGTCCGTCAGGCACAGGTCGAATTCCTGTTCCTGCACCTTCTGTAACGCGGCCTTGACTGTCGAGGCGCGCTCCACCTGCAGCCCCATTTTCAGCAGGGTCAGTTCCAGCAATTCGAGAATATCCGCTTCGTCATCCACGATCAGGGCAAGATAGTTTGTTGCATTCGCTATGGTACGTTTCAACAGGAACCTCCTTTGCAACAAATCCTGAACTGCCCGCCCGGCGCCACCTCAATATAGTCCAGGCTGGCTTCATTAGCCTCGCATATTTCACGGGCAATGTACAAACCCAGCCCGGTGCCGCTGCTGAAAGTGGTGAAAAACGGCTCGAACAACTGCCCGGCCAGCGCCTTGTCAACCCCCGGCCCATCGTCGATGACATCGATCTGCACCACGTTGTCCAGGTGCGCGGCGGAAACGTAAAGCCGTATGCTGGCATCAGCCTGCCGGCCATGACGCCAGGCATTGCGGCACAGATTCCAGAGTATTTGATGCAGGTGCGAGCGGTCGAAGCAGATGGTGGGATGCGTCTCCATTTCCAGCGAAATGGTGGTGGCCGGGATTTTTTCCGCCAGGCAGAATTGCTCGATGAAGCCGCCCAGAAAAACATCCAGGTTGAGGGTTTCGCGTTGCGCCCGGTCGCGCCGGTTGAGTTGCAGCACATCCTGCACCATGCGATCCAGGCGCAGGGTGTTGTCGCGAATAATCTGCAACAAACGGGCTTCGGTTTTATCGTGCTCTTCTTCCTGCAACAGCTGCGTGGCATGGCCGATGGCAGACAACGGATTGCGGATTTCGTGCGCGATATTGGCGGTCAGACGGCCCAGCGCGGCAAGTTTGATCTGCTGCGACTGGGCCTGTTGCTGGCTGACGTCCTCAAGAAAAATGACCGCCCCGGCCTCGGCACCGCTTTCAATCGGGCTGAAACGGGTACCGATCTGTTTTCCTGTTGCCGATATGCGCAACGGCGGAAAACCGAGCGTCCGGTCGCCACGCCAGCGCGTCAGGCGTTCCGCGATTGCCGGCGCATAATCATAAAGGCGCAACTCGTGCCTGAAGTGTGACGGCGTACCCAGCAGCCGTTCGCACTGGATATTGTGGCTGCGTACCCGGCCCCGGTCATCCACCACCATCACCCCGTCCTGCATGGACTGGATCACCAGCGCATTGACCTGGGACAAGTTCTCCAGGTCAATGCTTTTCTGCTCGACCAGGCGTTCGCTTTCCATCACCTGCCGGGCGAAAAAATACCCCATGCCCGCCGTGGCAAAGAAACCCATGCTCAAGAGCCCGGCCTGGAAATAATCATCTTTTACGTCGAGCACGTACAGCTGATAGCTCTGTTCCAGCAGCACGGCGATACTGGCCATGGCCGCGTAAAACATCGCCTGCCGCCCCTTGCTGATCAGGCTGCTGGCCGCCAGCGCCACCACCAGCAAGAGGCCAAGACCGCTCTTGATGCCGCCGCTGGCATGCATCAGGAGGACAATGAACACCACGTCGCCCAGCGCCTGCACACTCAGCTGGAGATTAAAACCTGGCCAGCGCGTGCTGATGGCCAGGGTCATGAGAGCACTGAACATCACATAAAGAATACTGACGATCAGAAACATCCCCGGATGCTGCTCACCGTAAACCGGCATCGTCCCGAGGAAAATGAATACCGTCACAAACAGGCCTGAGACGACGAGCCGGTAGAGATTGAAGTAGTGCAGCGACTTCCAGTAAGCATCCGGCGACGGAGAGCGGAGCTTGAAGTAGTCCCAAACCGGGTCAAGCCTGCGAAGTAAGGATGCGCTCATCTGATGAATGAAAAAACTTCAGTCTGGATGACGCAGGCGGCGATGTTCGTCGCAGCAGAAAAATTCATCACGGGACAGGATCGCCTCGCTGCGCGGCAAGTGAACGCCACACTGCACGCAGCGCACCATGTCCTCCTCAATCGACGCAGGTGGCGCGCCCTCTTCATCCTTCTCCACACTGCGGCCATATTTTTTCAGCAGGCTGTAAATCAGCCAAACGCCCACCGCCAGCAATAATATCTTGATCAAGTGCTTCCCCGATTGATGCGTTTAATGAGCTGGATTATCAGGCGGCTGATCCTGCTTGTCCACTTTGCGAAAGGAACGCCACAGCGCCAGGTCGTAAGCAATCTTGAGCACGCCGCAAGCCAGCAGCGGCGCCGCAAGCCAGCCGCTGGCGAACAGCGCGCCGCCCAGAGTGGGGCTGAGCGCCGAAGCAAGGCTGCGCGGCACGGCGGTAAAACTGGCTGCGGCGGCCCGCTCGGGCGGCGTCACCACCGCCATCACATAAGCCGAACGGGTCGGCACATCCATCTGCGACAGCGCCGCGCGCATCAGCAGCAAGCCGATGGCCAGCGGCAGGGAGGGCGCCAGCGCGGCCAGAATCAGGCAGATATTGGCGGGGATATGGGTGAACACCATGGTATTGAGCAGGCCGATACGCCGGGCCAGCAACGGCGCAAGCAGTTGCGAGGCAGCCGTCAGCAGTCCCGCCCAGAAAAAGAACGTCCCCGCCGCCGCCAGTGACAGGCCGAAGCGCTGAAACAGCCACAGGGCCAGCAGCGAATTGACCACCAGCCCGCCGGCAAAGGCATCGAGCGAGAACAGGGCCGCCAGGCGCAGCACGATGCCGCGCGAAACGCCCAATGGCGCCGGTGGCGCTGGAAGATCGTGTGGCGGCGGCTCGGGCAGGCGCTGATAGAGCAGCCAGACCGTCACCCCGATTACGGAGTACAGCACGAACATGCCACGCAAAGCAGGAAGGCGGTCTATCCCGTAAGCCGCCAGCCCGTCCGGCACAGCGGCGGCCAGAGCACCCAGCGCAGCACACAGGGTGCCGGTCAGGCTGTAACGGGCAAACAGTGCAGTGCGGGCATCGCCCTGTGCCGCCTCCGCCAGTCGCGCGTGCTCCAGCGGCAGAAAAACGCTGACATCGCCGGAACTGGGATTGAGGGTGCCGACGAAGGCAATCAGGAGCAGCGGCCAGAAAGAAGAAAAACCGGCAAAGCCCAGCCCGGTCACGGCCATCAGCACTGCCGCCCCTAGCAGCAGGCGGCGCGAATGAAAGCGGTGGCCCCAGGCGCCCAGCGCCAGGGTGGCAAGCGCCGAGCCCAGCAGGGTCGCGGTACTCAGCAGCCCCACGGTCCACACGTCCAGGCCCAGCACCAGCAGATAGGCAGGCAGAAGCACTGCCACATAGCCATCGGTAAAGGCGCGCAGGGCGCGTCCCGCCAACAGGGGAAGCGCTACGCGGTCCACCCCCGGTGGCAGGATCAGGCGCGCGATCACTTCAGGCCGATCAATCTCACCACTTTCTTCAGCGGCGTGTCAGCGCACCAGGCGTAGAGCGCGTCATAGATCACCATGCCGTGTTGGAGCATCTCGTGGTCGTCCTCGAAATTGAGCGACAGTCCTTTCGAAATCGCCAGCAGGCCGGCGGCTTCCTTCGCCAGTTCCGGGCTGCTGGTATCGGCTGCGCGCACGATGCGCGCCAGCTTGTCCAGAGCGGGGTCTTTCAGCGCATATTTGGCGATGAACGCATCAAAGCTGCATGCCGGGCCATGATGCCCCAGCTCCACACCAGGAACATCGTAGGGCGTAGCGCCGGTTTCAGCTGCGATTTTCATCACCTCGCCGCCCGGCACATAGAGAAACTCCGGCGCCGTGTCGATGAAGCGCGCTATCAGCCAGGGGCAGGCGATGCGGTCGATTTTCGGGCGCTCGCGGGTGATCCATTTCATTTGGCCGCCACCTCGCCGCCAGCTGCCTTCCAGCCCTCGATGCCGCCTTCGATGAAGCGCGCCTTCAGTCCCCTGGCCTGGAGCGCGTCCACCACCGAATTGGACACCGACCCGCCGCGCACGCAGTAGAGCACGATGTCCTGCTCTTTCGGCAGCGTATCCGCCCAGTTTGCCAGTTGCTCGGGGTCATGCCAGGCGGCGCCCGGCACTTGTTCGCTGGAGGCGTCCAGGTCGGCCTTGCGGCGCACGTCGATGAGATGCTTGCCGCTCAATTCGGTTTTCAGGATTTCGGCTTTGATGGTGCGTTCCATGTTTTTCTCCTCAGATCACAAAGGTGTAAATCAGCCCCAGCACCGCGCAGGCGCCGATGACTTTCATGATGTCCTGCTTGAATTTCCACAGCGCGATGAAGGCGGCAAGGGAAATCAGGGCGTAGAACCATTCGAAGCCGCCGGAGAAAGGCGCGGCCTCGGTGGCGTGCGGGAAGATCACATGCCAGCCGAAAAAGATCGCCAGATTCAGGATCACACCCACCACGGCGGCGGTGATGCCGGTCAGCGGCGCGGTGAACTTGAGGTCGCCGTGAGTGGCTTCGACCAGCGGCGCGCCAGCCAGGATGAAGACGAAGCTGGGCAAAAAGGTGAAGAAGGTGGCAACGGAAGCCCCGGCAAAACCGGCCAGGAACAGCGCCTCCGGGCCAAAAATGGCTTTCGTCCAGGCGCCCACGAAGCCGACGAAGGATACCACCATGATCAGCGGCCCCGGCGTGGTTTCGCCCAGCGCCAGGCCGTCGATCATCTGCGCGCCGCTGAGCCAGTGGTAATGTTCCACCCCGCCCTGATAGACATAGGGCAGCACCGCGTAGGCGCCGCCAAAAGTCACCAGCGCGGCCTTGGTGAAGAATTCGCCCATGTCGAGCAGCGTCCCTTCAGGCAGCACGGCCATCGCCGCGCCCCACATTGCCAGGCTGACGATCAGCAGCACGGCCAGCCGGGGTGCGCTGAATTTGACATGTGCCGGAGGCGGAGTGTCGTCGTCGAGCAGCGCCGGGCCATATTCCTTGTTGCTGGCACCGTGGCCGCCGCCGACCTTGAACAGCTCCGGCCGGATCTTGCCGCCGATGAAGCCCAGCACCCCCGCGCCCAGCACGATGTAGGGGAAGGGAATGTTCAGCGCGAAGATGGCAATGAAGGACAGCGCGGCCATTGCCCACAGCAGATTGTTTTTCAGCGCGCGCGAACCGATGCGCCAGGCCGCGAACACCACGATGGCCACCACTGCCGGCTTGATGCCGTTGAACACGCCCTGGACGAATTTCACATCGCCGAAGGCCAGGTAGACATAAGTCAGCCCCGCCAGAATGAACAGCGAGGGCAGCACGAACAGCACCCCGGCGACGATGCCGCCCCAGGTGCGGTGCAGCAGCCAGCCGATGTAGATGGCGAGCTGCTGTGCTTCCGGGCCGGGCAGCACCATGCAGTAGTTGAGCGCATGAAGGAAGCGGTGCTCGGAAATCCAGCGCTTATTTTCCACCAGTTCCTGGTGCATGATGGCGATCTGCCCGGCGGGGCCGCCGAAGCTGATGAAGCCCAGCTTGAGCCAGTACCTGAAGGCCTCCCAGAATGTCGGGTGCGCGGGCCGCACCAGACCGTTTGCTTCGCTCATATCGATTCTCCTGTGTTGAAATTCATGTAAATCCCGTCGAAAACCCCGCCCGCCGCAGCCAGCAGGGCATCATCATCCGGCTGGCTGGCGCGCAGCCCGCCCAGCACCAGTTCCAGCCCCGCCGCCTCGGCCACCGGCAGGCCCCCGGCATCGAGGTAATGCACCAGCCCCGCCAGCTTCATCAGGGCGGGATCGGATTCCAGCCCGAAACTCGCCAGCAGCACCTCGAACGTCACGCGCTGCCCGACATGGGTGAATGCGGCGCCGTCAAAATCGAAGCCCAGCGCCTCGGGCGGGCAATCCTCCGGCTTTTCCAGCCACAGGAAACGGGCATCGCGGTCGATGAAGCGGCGAATCAGCCAGGAGCTGGCCATGCGATCCACCCACAAATGCTTGCGCGTGGCCCACAGGCGTCCCTGGTAATCCGCCCGGTTGTGCCCGGTAATGCTGCCCGGGGCAAACTGCGGCTCGCCCGGCGTCAGGCTGGAGAGGAAGGCTGCTTCCGCCGCGGCCAGCAGGGCATCGGTTTCCACCTTGCCGCCACGGGGAAAATAATCCAGCGCCACCAGCGCCTCGAAATCGCGCCACAGCACCTTGAGCTGGCGCCGCCCGGCAGCCGCATCCAGGGTGCCGATCGCGGCAGTGAATGCGTTGATGCGCTCCATCAGTTGGCGATATTCCTCGCCACGGTCGAACAGGCTCTGGAAATCGGTCTTTTCCTCGGTGGAGGGGTTGGCGACATTGAGCAGATAGGCGCTGCCGCCGCCCTGCTTGATCTCTTCCGCATGCATGCGCAGTGCCTGGCGCAGGCCGCGCCCGGCAGGCAGCAGATAGACGCCATCGCGCAACACGGCGCAGCCCAGCGCCTTGGTGGCACGCCAGATGCGCATGCGCAGGGTGGCATTGGCAGCGGGCAGGCTGACCACCAGGGCCAGCCATTTGTCGGTGCTGTAAGCAGGTTTCATGATCATCCAGATTTGAATGGTTGTAATTATTGTTACATATTTACGTTACGAATTGAACAATTATTAAATCATTTCACTTTTATGTCACCCATAAGCACCTGTAAAATAAGCCTCCATTAGCAAATCAAAACAAATTCATTTTTTAATATTTTTTTAGACCATCTCTAAAGCAAAACAGGATTACCTCTTGGAAAACTGCCCTTCCTGCAAACTCTGGCTGTTCCGTGTCTTCCCCTTCCTGCGCTGGTGGCCACTGGTTGACCGCAACTCCACCAGGTCCGACCTGATCGCCGGCATTACCGGCGCGATGATCGTGCTGCCGCAGGGTGTGGCCTTCGCCACCATCGCCGGCATGCCGCCCGAGTACGGCCTTTACGCCGCCATGGTGCCGGCCATCATCGCCGCCCTGTTCGGTTCCAGCCTGCACCTGGTGTCCGGCCCGACCACCGCCATCTCCATCGCGGTGTTCGCCGCCATCAGCCCCTTCGCCGACCCCGGCTCGCCGCAATTCGTCAGCATGGTGCTCACGCTCACCTTCCTCACCGGCCTGTTCCAGCTCATCCTCGGCCTGGCGCGCATGGGGGTGCTGGTCAATTTCATTTCCCATACCGTGGTGATCGGCTTTACCGCCGGCGCCGCGCTGCTCATCGCCGCCAGCCAGGTGAAGAATTTCTTCGGCATCAGCATCGAGCGCGGCGCGCACTTTCATGTGGTGATCGAGCAGCTATTCCTGCAGGCCGGCAACATCAATCCCTATGTCGCGACCGTGGGTGCCGTTACCCTGGCGACCGGCATTGTCTCCAGAAAATTCATGCCGAAAATCCCCTACATGATCGTGGCCATGGTGGCCGGCAGTATCCTGGCTTACTTCATGAACCTTGAATTCGGCACGGCGATCACCAGGATCAAGACCGTGGGCGCCCTGCCGGCGCATCTGCCGCCGCTGTCGCTGCCGGACTTTTCCTATGCCACCATCCACAAGGTGCTGTTTCCGGCCCTGGTGGTCACCATGCTGGCGCTGACCGAGGCGGTTTCCATCTCGCGCTCCATCGCCACCAAGTCTGAGCAGCGCATCGACGGCAACCAGGAATTCATCGGCCAGGGGCTGTCCAACCTGATCGGCAGCTTCTTCTCCGGCTTCGCCTCGTGCGGCTCCTTCAACCGCAGCGGCGTGAATTACGCCTCCGGCGCGAAAACGCCGCTGGCCACGGTATTCGCCTCGATCTTCCTGCTGCTGATCCTGCTGCTGGTGGCGCCGCTTGCCTCCTACCTGCCCACCGCCGCCATGGCGGGCATCCTGTTCCTGGTCGCCTGGGGACTGATCGACTTTCATCACATCGCCTCCATCGGCAAAACCAGCAAGGCGGAAACCGTGGTGCTGTGGGTGACATTGATCGGCACCCTGGTGGACCTGGAAAAGGGGATTTTCTTCGGCATCCTGCTCTCGCTGGTGCTCTACCTCTATCGCGTGTCCCGCCCGGCCATCGACCCGGTGGTGCCGGCCAAAGAGGAAGGCTCCTACCATTTTGTCGATGCCCACGGCCAGCACGAATGCCCGCAGTTCCGCATCGTGCGCATCAACGGCTCGATTTTCTTCGGTGCGGTGGACCATGTGCAGAGCAGCCTGACGCAGATCGACGAAGCCAACCCGGTACAAAAAACCGTGCTGATTGTCGCCAGCGGCATCAATTTCATCGACGTGGCAGGCGCGGAAATGCTGGCCCAGGAAGCCAGGAGAAGAAGAAAGCTGGGCGGCGGCCTGTATTTCTACCGCTGCAAGGATTCCATCTACAAATTCCTGCGCAAGTCCGACAAGCTCGACGACATCGGCGAGGGCGGATTCTTTCCCGCCATGTCGAACTGGATTCACCCGATTTACGACACGCTCGACCCTGAAATCTGCCGCAGCTGCCAATACCGCATCTTCAGCGAATGCCAGAAACGCCTGCCGGGTGGAGAGCTGAGAGTTGCCGGTCACAGCGAAATAAACAACCACCAGCTAAAGCTGATGGGTTTGAATTTCGGACTGAAAGTCCGGATACGCGTCGATTGAACGACGCGTCTCATGTAGGTTGGGTTAGCGGCCTTATCGCGTAACCCAACAAACCCAAACTTCAAAACCTGTTCTTGATGGTCAGGTTTGTTGGGTTACGGCGCAAAAACCGCGCCTAACCCAACCTACATCGGACTTATGGCGAAGTTCTACTCCTTCCTGAATGGTTATAAAGCATCAATTCAGCTAAAACTGACCAGCTAAAGCCGGTGGTTTTAACCTTGTGATGAACAATAAAAAAGCCGGGGGATCGCTCCACCCGGCCGGGGTAATCACCTTAAAGCGCGTTATTTTTCGCCCTCGTAGACAATATCTGCGCGGCGGTTTTCCTTCCAGCAGGATTCGTCATTACAGGTGGCGCGGGGCTTTTCCTCGCCAAAGCTGACGGTTTCAATCTGGCTGTCCGGCACGCCCAGCACGTTCATCATTTTTCTCACGCCCTCTGCGCGGCGGTTACCCAGAGCGATGTTGTACTCGCGGCTGCCGCGTTCGTCGGTATTGCCCTGCAGCGTAATTTTGACGTCCTTGTGGCCGGTCACATACATGGCGTGCGCTTCGACCATCGGCTTGTACTCCGCCTTCACGTCCGGCTTGTCGAAATCGTAATAGACGCTGCGTTTGGAAAGAATATTGTTTGGATCTTTCAGCGGATTGACTGGCACCGCCTTCTGATCTGCCGGTTTGGCCACGCCCTGCTGCGCCGCCGGAGCTGCTTGCTTCGCTACTCCAGTATCCTTCACGTCCTGGGCAGCACAGCCACCCAGCACACCGACCAATAACAAACCCTGTACCACTTTCTTCATCGCCAACACTCCTTGCACTAAATTAATCAACCCAACACACCGATAAAAAATACCTTGCCCATTTCACGCCGCTTTGACCGCTAGTACCGGAATTTCGCTGCGACCGATCACGCGCTCGGCAACACTGCCCAGCAATACGCGATCCAGGCCGGTGCGCCCGTGGCTGCCCATGACGATCATGTCCGCGCCGGATTTCCGCGCCTGGGCCACGATCACCTCATCGGCGCGCTCACCTTCCACCACAGCGACGGATACCGCCAGGCCTTCCCGTTCCAGACCTTTCCTGACGCGCTCGACGGCGATTTGCGCTTCCTGCCTGCGCTGCTGGTTGTGGCTCGGCAACACGACAGAAACTACCGTGAGGGGCAAATTGTTGGCAGCGGCCAGTTTCCCGGCCGTCACTGCCGCCGCATCGGAGAAACGGGAGCCGTCCGTGGCAACCAGGATGCCGGTTTTGCAATTTCCCGCCCCGCGCGGCACCACCAGGACATTGCAGGATGCACGCCCGATCACCCTGGCGGTGGCATCACCCACCATGGCGCGCGCCAGGTTGCGCTTGCCGCGCCGCCCCATGACGATGATGTCGGCGCGATATTCCTCGGCCGCCTCGACGATCCCCATGTAGGGGTCTTCCGCCTTCATCACCACCAGTTCGGGGTCAAGCCCGGCGGCCAGTTCCATGGCGCTCTTGGCATGACGCCGGGCCATCTCGTCCGCCGCCGCTTCCAGGCCGGGAACCGAGGTGCTGTATTCGGGGTTGAAAACGGCGACGCTCACGATCAGCAGCTTGGCATGGTTGCGGCGGGCCATTTCGGTCGCTACCCTGATAGCGCCGCTGCTGAATTCCGAGCCGTCGGTTGCCACCATGATGCGTTCGAAGCGCCCGGTCGGATCGAGGTTGACACTGGATGAAATAGCCTCCAGTTTTTCCGTCCGCTCGGCGGCAAGCTCGGCCTTGCGGTGCTCCGCGATGCCGCGGGTGAGCGCGGTGAGCACGGAAATAGCCCCCAGGATCAGGGCGACAGCCAGCACGCTGTCCCCCAGAGTTTTCAATGTGGCGATGTTGCCCGGCGCCATGGCGCCGATCAGATGCAGATCGGAGAGATAGCCCGGAATGTAGAAAAACCGGGAGAACAGCACCGTCAGCATGATGGTCGCCATCACCTGCTTGATCTGATAGTCCTTGATGTAGGTGGAGCCGATCGCGCCGAGCTGGATGCCGAACAGCGAGCCGAGCAGGATCAGCATGGAGAGGCGCACGTCCACCACGCCTTCCAGGCCGTAGAAAATGGTGCCGCCCAGGCCCATGATGAAGGCGATCAGCAGTTCCGTGGCTGTCGCCATGATGGCCGGGACACCCAGCAGGTAAATCATGGCGGGCACGCCGATGAAGCCGCCCACGGCGATGGCCGAGGCGAGAAAGCCCGTGGCGAAGCCGGTGGGGATGATGAACAGCAACGAAATACTGGCCTTGGCGGAGGGGAAATACACCATGGTGCCGGGGATCCTGACCGAATGAACCCACTTCGCCAGCTTCGGTATTTCTTGCTCCGCCTCGTGGTCCATGTTCCTCAGCTTGCGATAATCCCGCAGCACGAAGCCGCCGACCACCGCCAGCACCACGATGAAAACCACCGAGACATAAAGATCGGTCCCCACGGCGCCGAAATCGCGCTTGATCCCGGTCATGACATGCTTGCCGTAGAGCACGCCAAATTCGGCAAAAACCCCGACTACCAATCCCAGCTTGATATCCACTTGGCCGTATTTGTGGCGCTTGACCGTGCCGACCAGGGCCTTGGGAAATTTGTGGCAGATGTTCGAGGCCACCGCCACGATGGCCGGCGCCCCCAGCGCCATCATGGCCGGCGTCAGCACGAAGGCGCCGCCCGAGCCGATGAACCCGGACACCATGCCGGCCACGAAGCCGATCAGCACCAGCAGAAAAACCGTGGCGGCATTGAGATCGATGAATTGGACCGTTTCCATGGCTGCCTCGTTGGTTATTTAGCTTCGTGGTGCGCGGGCTTGAGGCCCATGATGTCCCAGAACAGCCCGGTGAAAATTCCGTGCGTGAAGGAAATGGCAAAGGCGATCAGGATGGGAATAAAAGTATAGAGCCAGTGGCCTTTTTCGAGCAGGCCGCCTTGGGCGGCACAAGCCGACACATCCGCCTTGTGGAAGTAGACCGCTTCGGCGCCATGACCCACGACACAGGCATCGGGCGTGGTGTGGGCGAAATGCAGGAGAAGGTCGGAATAGTAAAACAGGCCGACATACAGCAGGGCCGTCATGCCACCCCAGAAAATCACTTTACCCCAATGTGCCTTGTGCAGATTCATGGTGACGCTCCTCAAGATAATTCGCTCCTTGCCTCTTGCAAGCTCACGGCACCACCGTTGCCATTCAGATCAGGATTCCGCCCTCAGCTCTCCACCCGGCAGGCGCTTCTGGCATTCGCTGAAGATGCGGTATTGGCAGCTGCGGCAGATTTCAGGGTCCAGCGTGTCGTAAATCGGGTGAATCCAGTTCGACATGGCGGGGAAGAACCCCCCCTCGCCGATATCGTCGAGCTTGTCGGATTTGTGCAGGAATTTGTAGATGGAATCCTTGCAGCGGTAGAAGTACAGGCCGCCGCCCAGCTTTCTTCTTCTCCTGGCTTCCTGGGCCAGCATTTCCGCGCCTGCCACGTCAATGAAATTGACGCCGCTGGCAACAATCAGCACGGTTTTTTGTGCCGGGTTGGCTTCGTCGATCTGCGTCAGGCTGCTCTGCACATGGTCTACCGCGCCGAAAAAAATCGAGCCGTTGATGCGCACGATGCGGAACTGCGGGCATTCGTGCTGGCCGTGGGCGTCCACGAAGTGGTAGGCGCCTTCCTCTTTGGCCGGCACCACCGGGTCAATGGCCGGACGGGACACGCGGTAGAGATAGAGCGTGAGCGAGAGCAGGATGCCGAAGAAGATGCCTTTTTCCAGGTCCACCAGGGTGCCGATCAGGGTCACCCACAGCACCACGGTTTCCGCCTTGCTGGTTTTGCCGATGGAAAAAATATGGTGAAAGTCGATCAGTCCCCAGGCGACCAGGAACAGGATGCCCGCCATCGCGGCGTTAGGCAGGTAAGAAGCCAAGGGCGCTACCATCAGCAGGATCAGCAGCAGGAAAATCGAGGCATACACCGTGGCCAGCGGCGTCTGCGCACCCGCCGCGTAATTCACGCCACTGCGGTTGAAGGAGCCGCACGAGGCATAGCCGGAGAAGAAGCTGCCGATCAGGTTGGACACACCCTGGCCGATGAATTCCTGGTTGCCGTCGATACGCTGCTCGGATTTGGTGGCGATGGAGCGCGAGATGGAAACCGCCTCGGTCAGCGCCAGCATGGTCACCACCAGCGCCGGAAACAGCACCTTGCGCAAGGTATCCAGGCTGAAATCAGGCGCAGATAAGGGCGGCAAATGCGCTGGCAGCGCGCCGACCGTCCTGATCACCGTCGTTTCCGCGCCGAATTCCAGATTGACAAGCAACGCCGCCACGCTGCCGGCCACCATGGCCACGATCATGTAGGGGATTTTCGGCAAGAATCTCTTCGATGCAATGCCGGTCGCCAGCGTGATGGCGCCCACGGTCGCGACATAGGGATTGATGTTGCCGGCCTGCAGGAACAGCTGCTCGATCACCACGTGAAAGTGCGCGCCGCGCTCGATGCTGATGCCGAAGAAATTCTTCACCTGGCTGGCGGCGATGAGCAGTGCCGCGCCGGCGGTAAAGCCGATCACCACGGTGTGGGAAATGAAATTGACCAGCACCCCCATGCGGGCGAGGCCGAGGATGAGCTGGAACAGGCCGGTGAGGAAGGTGAGCGTGAGTACCATGCTGACGAATTGCGGCGAGCCGGGATCGGCGAAGGGGCTGATGGCGGCGAACACCGCGATGGAAATGGCGGTGGTCGGGCCGGACACCAGGTGCAGGCTGGAACCGAACAGGGCGGCGATGATGGCCGGCACCATGGCGGCGTAGAGGCCGTATTCCGGCGGCATGCCGGCGATGGTGGCAAAGGCCACGCCCTGCGGCAGCACGATCATCGCGCCGGTGATGCCGGCGATCAGGTCGGCCTTGGTGGACGCACGGTCAACTAGCGGCCACCAGCGCAAAAAGGGAAACAGCTTGTTAAACCAGAGATTGCAGCTTTGCGGTTTCTTTATCATTGCATCGGATTGCATAATTTAATACTGGTGTTGTATTTTGCATCATAATATCACCGATTAACCTGATACTAGAGATATTAATGATCCGCAAAAACCCGAACGGTGACCTGCCGTCTATCCATGAATCTGCTTATGTAGACCAAACCGCCATCATCTGTGGCAAGGTATTTATTGAAGAGAATGTGTTTGTCGGGCCTTATGCCGTTATCCGGGCCGACGAGGTAAATGAAGACGGGGAAATGGAACCAATTGTGATCGGCGCGAACTCGAACATTCAGGACGGAGTGGTCATCCACTCCAAGGCTGGCGGGCTGGTAAAAATCGGTCGAACCACCTCGATCGCGCACCGCTCCATCGTGCACGGACCGTGCGAGGTAGGCGACAATGTATTCATCGGCTTCAATTCGGTGCTGTTCAACTGCACCGTGGGAGATCGCTCAGTGGTGCGCCACAATTCGGTTGTGGAAGGCTGCTCAATCCCTCCAGGGTTCTATGTCCCCTCAACTACCAACATCCACTCCAGCGAGGAACTACAAACCATCCAACAAGTCACCCCACAGGCTGCGGATTTCTCCGAATCAGTAGCCCGCGCCAACCAGGAACTGGTGAGGGGTTACAAGAAATTGCAGAACGAGTTTTAAGAGCTCACTGCATCTCCAGCTCATAGCGCTTGAGCTTGCGCCATAGCGACACCCGGTCGATGCCCAGTATCTGTGCCGCCAGGGTCTGGTTGCCGCCGGACTCCTGCAGTACCCAGCGGATGTAATCCTTCTCCTGCTCTTCCAGCGAGGGAATGCGTCCATCCTTCTTGCGGAAAGTACGGATGGACAATTCGCGCAGGTCGTCGGGCAGATGGGCAGCCTCGATCACCGGGCCGTTGGCGATGGCGACCCCGCGTTCGATGATATTCTCCAGCTCCCTGATATTGCCGGGGAAATCATAAATCTTGAGCAAATCCATGGCCTCGGGCGCAATCTCGGTCATGTTCTTTTTCATCAGCGTCGCGTATTTGCGCAGGAAGTGATACCCCAGAAGAGGCACATCCTCCTTGCGCTGCGACAGGGGCGGGATGTGCAGGTTGACCACGTTGAGGCGAAAATACAGATCCTGCCGAAAACCACCACCCTGCCGCACCATGTCCTGCACATCGCGGTTCGTTGCTGCGATGAAGCGCACATCTACCTTGATCGGCGAAGTTCCGCCCAGCGGCAGCACTTCCTTCTCCTGTATCACGCGCAGCAGCTTCACCTGCATAGAGGGCGACATCTCGGTAATCTCGTCAAGAAACAGAGTTCCTCCGGAAGCTGTTTCCAGCAGGCCTCTCTTGTCACTGCCGGCGCCGGTGAAGGCCCCCTTGACGTGGCCGAACAGCTCGTTGGCGAGCAGTTCCTCGTTGAAGGCGCCGCAATTGATGGCCAGAAACGGTCCCTCGCTGCGTTCGCTGTGAGTATGGAGGTAGCGCGCGAACAGTTCCTTGCCTGTGCCGGATTCGCCGGTGATCAGGACGTTGCAACCGGTGGGGGCGATCTGGCGCGCCATTTCCAGCAAACGCTGGATGGCGGCATCCTGGGTGATGATCCTGATCTTGCCCTGAAAACTTTCCACTTGCTCGCGCAGGCTACGGTTCTCACGCCGCAGGCGCACCTTTTCCAGTGCCTCGCTTACCACCTGGCGCACTTCATCGAGCCGGAAGGGTTTGGCAATGTAGTAGAAAGCGCCATGCTTCATCGCCTCCACCGCCGATTCCAGGGTAGCAAAACCGGTAATCAGCACGACTTCCGTATCGGCACAGGATTCGCGGCACTTCTTCAATATCTGCATGCCGTCCACCTTCTCCATCCTGAGGTCGGTAAGCACCACGTCGAAGGCCTGCTTTTCAAGGTAAGCAAGTGCATTGGCGCCACTTTGGGTGGCGACGATTTCGTAGCCCTCCTTCTTCATGACATGTTCCAGATTTTTGAGGGCGACCTTTTCGTCGTCCACAATCAGCAGTCTTCCCTGATTAGCCATGCAGTTATATTTCCTTGTGATCTTGATGTAACGGCAGACGGATCAGGAAAGCCGTGCCCTTGCCGGGCTCGCTTTCCACCGCGATGCAGCCGCCGTGTTCCTCGATGATTTCAAAAACGACGAAAAGCCCCAGGCCCGAACCCTTACCCACATCCTTGGTAGTAAAAAACGGGTCAAAAATACGCGGCAGGGTAACGGCGGGGATGCCGCTGCCGTTATCCCGGATTCCGATGTCGACCACCGCTCCACGGTTTTCACAGCGACCCAAGAGATGAAAATGGGCGCCGCTGCCGAGCGGCGGGGAAGCAGAGGCGTCCTCGCGCAGCACGGCACTGATGCGTACCTCACCCGCCCCTTCCAGGGACTCCAGCGCATTCTTGACCAGATTGAGGAACACCTGCTGCAGACGCTGCTTGTCGCCCTGCAGCACAAGGCCCGCCGGCACCTCGACGGTCAGTGCAATCTGGGCTGTCACCTGACCCCTGAGAAAACGCAAGGTTTCCTCAATCAGTTGCGCCAGATTCAGGGGTTCGATCTTGAACTCCCGGTCGCGTGCAAAATCAAGCAGGGAACGGACAATATTGCGCGCCCGGATAGTCTGTTCGTCGATCTGCCCCAGCAACTCGTTCCTGAAAGCCGGATCAGCCGTTTCGCCCTCCTCCATCAGGATCTGGCAGGAAGAGGAAATATTGGATAAAGGGTTGTTAAGCTCATGCGCCACGCCGGAGAGCATTGTTCCGAGCGAAGCCAGCTTCTCGGAGCGCAACAGGTGGCGCAATTCCAGCTCACGCAGGACATGATTGAAGGCATTGACAAGGGAAGCAATCTCGCGGTCATTGGCAGGCATATCGAGCTGCATCAGCTTGCCATTGGCCACTGCTTCCATGCTTTCTTCCATATTTTTCAGCGGCAGGGCCACGCGCCGCGACAAAATCTGGCCGATGGCGATCACCGCCAGCACCAGCAGCGCAATCGAGGCAAGCAGCGCCAGCCGGTAGCGGGCAACCGAGGTTTGCAGCGTGGAGCGCTTGGCGCGGGCGATTTCCTCGGCCACGGCGACGATTTCCTGGCCGAGCTTGCGGATGCGGGCTACCTGGCCTTCTTTGCGAGACTCATCCGCTTCCCCGGCAAGCTCGTATTCGTCCATCAGGACCGCATAGCGGCTCAAACCGTCATGCAGACCAGCGATTCGCGGCGCACTGGCAAATGCGCCGAAGGCCTCGTCATTCTCGCGCAGCAGCGCCTGCGCATGCAGGACATAGCGCCGGTTCTCCACCATGTCCGCAGCCTGCCGGTAGAGAAAATAATTCTTCTCGAAGCGGCGAACCTCCAGGGTGGTATCGAAAAATTCCGAAATCAGCCCTCCAGCAAGAATTTTCTCCTCGATCAGGCGCAGTTCCACGAAAGCGAACAGCGATATGCCGACCATCATGGTGCCGATCGCATAGTAGCCGAAAGTGATTTTCTGGCGCAGTGAGTTCATCGCTGTGGAGCATACAGCAAAACAATTGCAATTTGCAACGAACCATAACACATCGGCAACACCTGATAAAAAGCCATTCAAATAGCGATTTACAATAAAAAACAGATTCATGATTGCAATTTGCAACATAAGAATAGAATCCAAGAGAATCTCCCGTAACCGGCATTTCTCCTTTTTATTCATCACGATAGGAATAGCCATCCAGGCCTGGCACGAAAACCGCTATGTCACAGGCGTCCAAGGGAGGAACGGCGATGTCCCGCATACAACCGGCGCGGCCGGAACCGGAGAGAAAAGTACTGCTTGCCGTGCGCGAGGACAGCATCGACCAGCGCTTGCTTGCATCCGCACTCAGCCTGTGCAAAAGAATGGATGCCGGCCTGGAAATCATGGCGATCGTCAAGGACGAAACCTTGCCCCTGCCATTGCAGGAGCTGCTCGAAACCTTGCGCCAGGAAGGGCTGTATTACAGCCTGACCAGGAAGCCGGCATTGCGGCGGCGCGACATTGTGAATTATGCCAACACGCACGAATGCGTCTCCGCGGTGGTGATCGACTCCCTGGAGGGCTGGGAATCGCTAGCCCAGGACAGGAACAGCGACCCCTGGAAAAAACTGGAATGCCCGCTGGTAACAGCCGCCCCACGTAAATCGAATCAGGAATAAAAAAATGTCCAGCGAAATAGCACAAACATCGAGCCGTTCCATGTCTCTCACCAGGTTCCTGCCCTTTTTGAAGTGGCTCCCCCTGCGCCCTGCCTACCTCAAGGCCGATCTGATCGCCGGCATCACCGTGGCGCTGGTGCTGATTCCCCAGTCCATGGCCTACGCCCAGCTGGCCGGGCTGCCCGCCTACTACGGCCTGTATGCCGCTTTTCTGCCCGGCATCATCGCCGCCATGTGGGGCTCCTCGGCCCAGCTTGCTACCGGCCCGGTAGCCGTGGCCTCGCTGCTGACCGCTTCCGCCCTGGCTCCGCTGGCCGCCACCGGCTCCGAGCAGTTCGTCGCGCTGGCCATCCTGCTGGCCCTGCTGGTGGGGCTGATCCAGCTGGCACTGGGCATTTTCAAGCTCGGCGTGGTGGTCAACTTCCTCTCCCACCCGGTGATCGTCGGCTTCACCAACGCCGCCGCCCTCATCATCGGCCTGTCCCAGCTCAACAAGCTGTTCGGCGTTTCCATGGGCCGCAGCGAGCACTTCATCAATGACATCTGGGGCGTGCTGCAACAGGTCGGCGACACCCATATCCCCACCCTGATCATGGGCGTTTCCGCTTTCGCCATCATGTGGGGGCTGAAGAAATACGCGCCCAAGATGCCCGGCGTGCTGATTGCCGTGGCCGTCACCACCATCGCCAGCTGGTCGCTCGGCTTCGAGCACAATGCCAAGGCCAGAACCGAACAGATCATGACCCCCGAGGTGCGCGAAGTGGCCGACCTGGCCAGCCAGACCGAGGCGCGCATCAGCGCCATCGGCAACCAGATCGCCACCCGGCAGGTGCGCATCAAGAAACTGGAAAAGGAAGAGGGCGACAACGACACCTCCATCGCCACGCTGCACTACGAGGTCGAGTTGCTGGAAGGCACGCTCAAGGACGTGGAGGATGAAAACCGCAAGTCAGCCCGCACGCTGCGCAAGTTCAAGCTGGAACTGGTGCCTGGCGCCAATGGCGCGCCGGACCGGCTCTACCTGAAAGGCACGGTACCGCAGGGCGAGCAGCCCGACGGCTACCGCTATCGCATCAAAAAGCTCAGCGAGGGCGAGCTCAAGCTCTCCGGCGGCGGCGAGGTGGTTGGTGCCATTCCTTCCGGCCTGCCCAAGTTCGGCCTGCCGCAACTGAGCTGGGAGACCATCATGACGCTGCTCTCCAGCGCCCTGGTAATCTCCCTGGTGGGCTTCATGGAAGCCATTTCCATCGCCAAGGCCATCGCCGCGAAGACCAAGCAGCGCATCGACCCCAACCAGGAACTGCTGGGCCAGGGCCTCTCCAACATCGTCGGCAGCTTCAGCCAGGCTTTCCCGGTATCGGGTTCGTTCTCGCGTTCCGCGGTGAACATCGGGGCCGGCGCCAAGACCGGCATGTCCAGCGTTTTTGCCGGGATTATCGTGCTGGTCACCCTGCTGTTCCTCACCCCGCTGCTGTATCACCTGCCGCAGGCGGTGCTGGCGGCGGTGATCATGATGGCGGTGATCGGCCTGGTCAATTTCAAGGCGATCAAGCATGCCTGGCACGCGCACAAGCACGACGGCGTTGCCGCCGTGGTGACCTTCATCGCCACCCTGGCCTTCGCGCCGCACCTCGACAACGGCATCATGGCCGGGGCGGGCCTGGCCATCATCCTTTATCTCTACCGCACCATGTCGCCGCGCGTCGCCATTCTCGGCCGCTACAAGGATGGCACCCTGCGCGACATCAGCGTGCACAAGGATCTGCCGACCGACGAGAACATCATCGTGCTGCGCTTCGACGGCTCGCTGTATTTCGCCAACGTGCCCTTCTTCGAGGACGCCATCCTGGAAGCGGCCGCCAACAAGCCGAACGCGAAATACCTCGTGGTGGTGGGCGACGGCATCAACCAGCTCGACGCCTCCGGCGAGGAAGTCATCCATCACCTGGTGGAGCGCCTGCAAAGCATCGGCATGACCATGGTGTTCACCGGCCTGAAGAAGCAGGTGCTCGATGTCATGCGCCACACCGGCCTGTTCGAGCTGATCACCCAGAACAACATCTTCGCCAACGAGGATCAGGCCTTCGAGGCCATCTATAACTGCCTGGGCACGCACGAAGGCGCTTTCTGCCAGTTGCGGCGCCCGGCATGATGCCGTCGCCGCCATTCAGGCTGGGCAACATCGGGTTCTGAACCGGCCATGCTAAGAATCCTCCTGCTCATTCCCATTCTGGGCGCAGTCCTCATTGCCCTGATGCCGGGCAACAGCCAGCGCCTGATCCGCCTCACCGCCCTGCTTGCGGCAGGCGCGGCCATGGCGCTGGCGTGGGGATTGCTGGGCCGCTTCGACCCCGCCCTCCCGGGCATACAGCTGTTCGAAACCCATGTCTGGAACCCGCGCCTGGGCAGCGCGTTTTCCCTCGGCGTGGACGGCTTTTCCTTCCCCATGGTGCTGCTCGGCACCCTGCTTACCGTGGTCACGCTCCTGGCGTCCAATTGCATCACCAAGCGCGTCAAGGGCTATTACGCCCTGGTCCTGCTGCTGGAATCCGCCATGCTGGGCGTGTTCATGGCGCGCGACTGGTCGCTTTTCTACGTCTTCTGGGAACTGACCCTGATCCCGCTGTTTTTCCTGATCGACCGCTGGGGCGGCGCCAACAAGCACCGCGCGGCACTCAACTTCGTGCTTTACACCATGGGCGGTTCGGTATTCATGCTGATCGCCCTGCTCCTGCTTTACGATGCCAACCCCGGCCACAGCTTCGATATCACTTCCATCGCCCAGGGCGCGCGCGGCCTGCCGCGAGAGACGCAAATCATGATTTTCCTCGGCCTCCTGATCGGTTTCGGGGTCAAGGTGCCGATTTTCCCCCTCCACGGCTGGCTCCCCCTGGCCTACGTGGAAGCCCCCAGCCCGGTGCCCATCCTGCTTTCCGGCATCCTCGCCAAGATGGGCGCCTATGGACTGATCCGCGCCGCGGAAATGCTGCCCCTGGCGGTGCAGGCGCTGCAGGGCTGGCTCGCCGCTTTAGGCATGATCAGCATGATCTACGGCGGGGTGCTGGCCTGGCACCAGCGCGACCTGAAAAAAATGGTGGCCTACTCCTCCATGTCGCACATGGGCGTGGTGGTGCTGGGCATTGCCACGCTCAATGAAGCCGGCCTCAACGGCGCGGTGATGCAGATGGTGGCGCACGGGCTGGTGGCCGGCTCGCTGTTCCTGCTCATCGGCCTGCTGTACGAGCGCACCCACACCCGCGACATCGCCGACTACAGCTCGCTGGTGCAGGTCATGCCGCGCTTCGCCTTTTTCACCGTACTGGCGCTGGTCGCGGCGGTAGGGTTTCCCGGCACGGCGGGCTTCATTGCCGAAATTCACGTCCTGGCGGGCGGTTTCGCGCGCTGGAGCGGCTGGATCATCATCCTTTCCCTGAGCGTGCTGATCAGCGCCGCCTACGCCTTCAGAACCGTGGGGCACCTGTTCACCGGACCGGTGCGCGAAGAGATGCGCCAGATCCCCGATCTCAGCCGGGCTGAACTCGCCGCCGTGAGCGTGCTGGCGAGCGGCATTCTGCTGGTGGGCATTTTTCCCGGCGCGGCCCTGGGGCTGATTTCCTCCTCGGTCGGGCAATTGAGCAAGGTGTTTGGCTGAGATGAACCTGAAAAAACCAGTTAACCACGGAGTTCACGGAGAGCACGGAGAGCACGGAGTAAAAACACTTCGGCAAACTCAGTGCATCGCAATCGATTGCATATCGTTTGGCATTCATCCGTTGGGTGAAGCCATAAAAGGCCCAAGATTGCCTTTGCGAGTTGGGCAACAAGCCGCCCATCCCTGCCTACCCCGCTTCTCCGTGTCCTCCGTGTTCTCCGTGGTTTCAAACTAAGGTTCAGGATGAACGCAGACACGCCAAACCGCGACATCCGCACCCGCCTGCATGCGCTGATTCATCACTTCGAGCATGTCCTGCCCGCGCAGGCGCCGATCCGGGATTTCGTCCACCACAACACGCTGCACGGCTTTCAGCACCTGCCTTTCGACCAGGCGCTCGCCGCCTCGTGCAAGCTCACCGGCGCCCAGGGCTATCTGCCGGAGGAACGCTACCGCGCCTGGTTTGCCGAGGGCCGCATCACGCGCGGCGACCTGGTTGCCGCGCTCGACAGCCTGCCCGCGCTCGACGCCGCTGCCGTAGTGGCGCACACCACTACCGGCCCGCTGCAGCGCCGCGACGTGCTGATACCCGGCCTGCTGCATTCCTTCAAGCGCCTGTCGCGCAGCCAGCTTAAATGGCAGGTGGAGGAGCTGCATGCCCTGGAACGTTTCCAGCCCACGGCCGGGCAGGAAAGCAGAAACCGCCTGACCACGGGCACGGATGAAAAAACCGCCCTGACTGAACTGTGGTCCGCCTGCCTCACCACCCTGGGACTGGAACATGAGCTGCGCCACCCGGAAGAGCTGCTCGATCCTTCGCCCGACCACGTTGAGGCAATGGCCGCGCGCATCGCGGAGGAAACCGGCCACGCTGGCGAAGGCCCGCTGGTGGAGCGGCTGATCCGCAAGGACGCCGCCCATCTGCTCGACACCCTGCTCGACAAGGTGGGCAGCGAATGGACCTTGCGCGGCCTGCTGCTGGCCCTGACCGGCGAGGATCTGCTGGACGAGATCCGCCCGCTGCTGATCCGCTACCTGTCAGCCCACCTCGACCAGGGCATGGCCGCCTGGCACAACCCGGCGCGGCCCAAAGGCTTCTACGCCGCCTGCCGCGAAAGCGCGGAAAACGACCTGTCCTGGGTGCTCAACGACCTTTCCGACTGGCGCATGCTGGCCGACCGCCTGCCCGCCGATCCGCTCGACACCATCATCCAGGAGCTGCGCCTGTTCGGCCTGCCCGAGGAGCGCTGGGAAGGCTACCTGGAACGGCTGGCGCTGGAGATTCCAGGCTGGTCCGGCATGGCGCTGTGGCGCCACAACCACCCCGGCTATGGCGGCATGGCCACGCCGGTGGACATGATGGACTACCTCGCCGTGCGCCTGGTGATGGAGCGCCTCTTCGCCCAGCGCCTGTGCCGCCGCCACTGGCGCATCGAAGCCACGCTTTCGGGGCTGCGCTGGTACTTCCGCCATCTGCCCGCCGAACTGATGGTGCGCCACGCCCTGTTCGAGGGCCGCCTGCCGGAATATCTCATCAGCTTCGCCGAACAACTCACGCGCGAAGCCCCCAACCGCAAGGAAAACACCCACGACGAGGGCTGGCAAACCATGGCCCAGCTGCTGTGGAGCTGGCAGCAGACCCCCGCCGGCGACCGGCGCGGCGGCGTCAGCGTTTCCGGCTCGGCTTGGCCGCTGTTCTGTCTCGCCCAGCACCTCGGCCTGGCGGGCCGCGACATTTCGGCCATGGGGCGCGCTGGCGCGGAAGCCCTGCTCGACTGCCTCAAGCTGCTGGATTCCGGCCAGCGCGGTTATGTCTGGCTGCTGGCTTACGAGCGCAACTACCGCGAGCAAATTTTTGCCGCCCTGCAGGCCAACCATGAACGCGGGCCGTGGAAAACGCGCGAGCGCCTGCCCGAGGCCCAGCTGGTTTTTTGCCTGGACGACCGCGAGGAAGGCCTGCGCCGCCATGTCGAAGAAGTCAACCCGCGGCTCGAAACCCTGGGCGCGGCGGCCCATTACGGCATCTTCATGAACTGGCGCGGGCTGGATGACAAGGAGGCAGGCCCGCTGTGCCCGGTCATCCCCGTGGTCATCATCCCCGCCCACGAAGTCCGGGAAATCGAGCAGGCAGGTTTTGAACAGCAGCGCGCGGCGCATGACCAGCGCCACGAGCGGCGCATGCGCTGGTCCAGACACCTGCACCAGGACACGCGCCGGGGACTGATCCTGCCCGCGCTGATCGCGGCCGCGGCGGCTCCGGCCACGCTCGCCGTGCTGGGCGGCAAGCTGCTGGCGCCGGCGCGCATGGGGCGATGGGCAAAAAAACTCGCCAGCGCCTTCGACCGGCCCGTTCCCACCCGCATTACCCTGACCGCGCCCGACGACAGTCCCGCTGCCACGCCGCAAGCGCCGCGCCTGGGCTTTACCGGCAGCGAGCAGGCCGAGCGCATGTACGGTTTCCTGCGCGGCATGGGCCTGGCTTCAGGTTTTGCGCCGCTGGTGGTCATCGCCGGGCATGGCTCCAACAGCCAGAACAACCCGCACATGGCCGCCTACGATTGCGGCGCCTGCTCGGGCCGCCACAGCGGCCCCAACGCGCGCGCCTTCGCCACCATGGTCAACCGCCCGGAAATCCGCGCCATGCTGGCCGAAAAAGGCATCGTCATTCCCGCATCGACCTGGTTTCTGAGCGCGGAACACAACACCTGCGACGACATCGTGACCTGGTACGACGAGGACCTCGTCCCCGAACCACTGCAAGCCGCCTTTGCCAAACTGCGCCAGGAAGTGGCGCAGGCATCCCGCCTGCACGCCCAGGAACGCTGCCGCCGCTTCGCCTCCGCGCCCGGCAACCCCGCCCTGATGAAAGCCTGGCGCCACATCCAGAACCGCCGCCACGATTTCTCCCAGCCGCGCCCGGAGCTGGGGCACGCCACCAATGCCTGCGCCTTCATCGGGCGGCGCTCCATGAGCCGGGGGGCATTTTTTGACCGGCGCGCTTTCCTGATTTCATACGATACGACCATCGACCCGGAAGGCCTGATCCTGGAACGCCACCTGCTGATCAACGGCCCGGTCGGCGCCGGAATTTCGCTCGAATATTATTTTTCCATGGTGGACAACGAATACTACGGCTGCAGCAGCAAGATCATGCACAACATCGCCGGGCTGTTCGGCGTCATGGAGGGCGCCTCCTCCGACCTGCGCACCGGCCTGCCGCGCCAGATGATCGAAATTCACGAGCCGATGCGCCTCTTGGTGGTGGTGGAAGCCAAAATCGAGCTGATCACCGCCATCTACCAGCGCCAGCCTGCCTTGCAGGAGCTGGTCGGCAAGGAATGGATGGTAGTCGCCGCCAAGGACCCGGACAGCGCGGACATCCAGCTGTTCGACCCGGCCCGGGGCTGGCTGCCCTGGCATGGCAATGAGGAAACGCTGCCCACCGTGGCGCGCTCCCTCGACTGGTTCGCGGGCCGGCGCGACCCGCTGCCGCCCGCGCTGCTGCAATGCCCGGTCGAACTGGAGGCCGGGAAATGAATATTGAAATTTCATTGCATAACCACGGAGGGCACGGAGAGCACGAAGAAAAGCAATCCTGGGATATTTGCAGCCTCGCCTGGAAGATGGTCACCCTGCAGCATGCCATCGGCCGTTTTAACTCCGTGCTCTCCGTGCTCTCCGTGCCCTCCGTGGTTAAAAAATGGATTTCAGCATGAACTACCTGCTCGAACTGGCCCCGCAACAGGCCTGGCTGATCCCCCTGCTGCCCCTGCTGGGCGCGGCGGGAATTGCGCTGCGCATCCTCAGCGGGAGCGATAAAGGCGACCTGGCCGAACCGCTCAGCGCACGCATTGCCATTTACTGTGCCGGAACCGCGCTGCTGCTGCTGCTCGGCCTGGATATCCTCGCCCTCTTCGAGGGCGTGCCGGGCCATGTACGCGTCGGCACCTGGTTCTCCAGCGGCGCAATCAATCTGCCCGTCAGCTTCATGCTCGACGCACTGTCGCTGCCCATCGCCACGCTGGTCGCCTTCATAGCCACCTTTACCCTGATGTTCTCGCGCAACTACCTGCACCGCGAGGCCGGTTTCCACCGCTTCTTCCTCGGCATGAGCCTGTTTACTGCCGGCATGCTGCTGATCGTTCTGGCCGGCAACGTGGCGCTGACCTTCGCCGGCTGGGAACTGGCGGGGGTCAGTTCCTGGATGCTGATCGGCTATGCCTATGACCGCCCCACCGCCAGCATCAATGCGCTGCGCGCCATTGTCACCAACCGTATCGGCGATGCCGGTTTCATCCTCGGCATTTCGCTGGCATTCATCTGGCTAGGCAGCGTGGAATGGCCCAGCCTGCTGCACGCCAACCAGCTCGGCACGCTCTCCGCCGGTTTGCTCGCCCTGGGTTTCGTGGTGGCGGCGCTGGCCAAGTCGGCGCAAGTCCCCTTCTCGCCCTGGATCGCCCGCGCGCTGGAAGGCCCGACCCCCTCCTCGGCGATTTTCTACGGCGCCCTGATGGTGCATGCCGGGGTATATCTGCTGATACGCATGGAACCGCTGCTGCGCCAGGCGCCCGCGCTGATGTCGCTGATCGCGGTGCTGGGCCTGCTCACCGCACTGTATGGCTATTTCAGCGGCCTCACCCAGAGCGACGTGAAAAGCGCGCTGATGTTCGCCACCACCACCCAGGTCGGGCTGATGTTCCTCGCCTGCGGAATGGGCTGGTTCACGCTCGCCGCCTGGCACCTCGGGCTGCACGCCAGCTGGCGCGCCTGGCAGTTCCTCGCCTCGCCCTCCTACATGCACCTGATGGGCGGCCCCACCCGGGCTGCCCCGGCTTGGCTGCAGGGCAAACAAAAGCTTTACACCGCCGCGCTGCAACGCTTCTGGCTGGAGCACCTGAGCGACTGGCTGCTGGTGAGGCCCACCCAGCAACTCGCGAGGGACGTCCGCAACCTGGATGACAACGTGGTGAGCCGCCTGGTCGGCCTGCCCGAATCCGCGGTGGTCCCGGCCTTCAAGGTGGCAAGCGGCGAAGAAATGAATCAGGACAAAATCGTGCGTGGCAGCGGTTTGGCTGGCGCATTCCTGGAATGGGCCGCGCTCAAGCTGCACCGCTTCGAATCGCGCCTGCTGTTCCAGGGCGGCGATAGCAGGCTGAGCCGCACCCTGGCTCACATCGGCAGCTATCTGCTGGCGATGGAGGGGCTGCTCTCGCAGCCGCGCTATCTCCTGCTGCTGATCATGGCAACCCTGGTGGTGATTCTGTGATGATGCTGAACGAAATACATTGGACCCAGCAGGCGGCCTACCCCATTCTCGGCATGCTGCAACTGGTTCCCCTGCTGGGCGCCGGCCTGCTGCTCATGCTCGGGGAGCGGCGCGACGCCATAGTCATCGGCCGGGGTGTCGCCATTATCGAGCTGCTGCTGGCGATCGACCTGTTCCGCACCATCAAGGCTGCCTCACCCGCCTTTCAGCTGGCCGAAAAACTGGTCCTGCTCGACCCCTTTTCCTATCATGCCGCCGCCGATGGCGTCACCGTGCTGTTCGTCCTGCTCACCGCGCTGCTGGTGCTGCTGCTCACCATCTACAGCCTGGTGCGCGGCCTGGCCGAGCCGGCACGCCTGCTGGCGGTCATCCTGGCGGTTGAAGGCGTGCTGATGTCGCTGCTGGTGACCACCAACCTGCTGTGGTTCGTGCTCGCCTCCGCGCTGGAACTGGGGCTGGTCGGCTATCTGCTGTGGAACTGGGCCACCTCGCCGGAAAAAGACACCATGCTGGCGCGCTTCTATCAGTTCCAGGGCACCGGCCTGTTGCTGCTGCTGCTGGGCACCCTGCTGCTGGGCTGGTTCCACGCCGAGGCGACGGGTGGCGACTGGAGTTTCGAACTGGCCGATCTGAGCGCCGTGCCCATCAGCGGCGCGGTCGGCTCGGTGATTTTCTTCCTGCTGTTCTATGGCCTGGGTATTCGCGCCCCGATCTTTCCCCTGCACGGCTGGCTGCCCTGGGTGACGCAGCACGGCAATGTCGCCATCGCGCCCGCCATCCTGCTCGGCGTCAAGGTCGGCATCTACGGCCTGGTGCGTTTCGTGTTCCCCATCGTCCCGGATGCGGTGGTGCAATGGCATAGCTTCGCCGTGGCCTTCGCCGCGGCAGGGGTGTTCTACGCCGCCTTCCTGGCCTTCCTGCAAAGCGATTTGCGCCGCCTGATGGCCTTCGCCGTGGTCAGTCACACCAGTCTGCTGATTATCGGGCTGTTCTCGCTGCACGCCGAGGGCTTCCAGGGCAGCATCCTGCTGGCGGTCAATTTCGGTCTGGCCATGACGGTGATGCTGTTCATGGTCGGCTTTGTCTATCGCCGTACCCGCACCACCGTGCTCGACCAGCTGGGCGGCCTGTTCGACCGCATCCCCTTCATCGGCGCCAGTTTCCTGCTCGGCGGCCTGGCCATCGTGGGCATGCCCGGCACGCCAGGCTTCGATGCTGTCCATCTGGTGCTGGAAGCCTCCATCGAACGCCTTGGCGCCCTGCTCACCGTCGCTGTGGCGCTGGGCAACGTGGTGGCGGCGGGCTTCCTGCTGTGGGCCTTCCAGCGCGCCTTCCTCGCGCCGCGCGGCGAAACATCCAGGGTAGGCGCCATCGAACGCACCCTGCCCATGGAATACCTGGTAGCCGGGAGCGCCGTGGCCGTATTGCTCATCGCCGGCTTCTACCTCGAACCCTGGATGAAGCTGATCGAGGCGCCGCTGCATGCGCTGGCGGGGAGATTCGCACACCCATGAACCTAGAAAAAGCTGTTAACCACGGAGTTCACGGAGAACACGGAGTAAAAACAATAGATAGCATGATATTTGGCAATCACCCGTTGGGTGACCGCAAACTACCTTTGCGAGTTGGGCGACAAGTCGCCCATCCCTGCCTACCCTGCTTCTCCGTGTTCTCCGTGCCCTCCGTGGTTATCGAACTGAGGTTTTTAGGATGAACATGCCTCTGCTAAGCCTGCTCTTTCTCACCCTGCCGCTCGGCGCCGCGCTGACCTGGCTGCTGCCGCGCCCGGAATGGGCGAAGCGCATCGCCCTGGCGACGGTCCTGCTCGACCTGGGCATCGTTCTGGCGGTGATATTCCGGTTCGACCCCAGCCAGTCCGGTTTTCAGCTGGTGGAGCAGGCGCGCTGGATTCCCAGCCTCAACATCCAGTACCTGGTCGGCGTGGACGGCATTTCCCTGCTGTTCCTGCCCGCCACCATCCTGCTGTTCATCGGCGTCATCCTGTCTTCGTGGAACAGCGTGACCACCTTGCCGCGCCTCTACTACAGCCTGCTGCTGGTGCTGGAAACGGCCACCCTGGGCATTTTCTGCTCGCTCGACACGATGCTGTTTTTCTTCTTCTGGGAACTGTCGCTGATCCCGCTCTATTTCCTGGTGAGCCTGTGGGGGATCGGGCCGAACCGGCGCTATGCGGCGGTCAAATACATCCTGGTGATGGTGGCGGGCGGCATCCCCCTGCTGTTCGGCTTCATCCTGCTCGCCTTCAGCCATGCGACCAGCGGCGGAGAACTGGTATTTGACCTGCCTACCTTGCTGGCAACGCCGATCCCCGCAAAAATGCAGCTCGCGGTGTTTTTACTCCTGCTGCTGGGGTTTGCCGTCAAGATTCCGGTTTTCCCGCTCCATACCTGGCTGCCGCTGGTGGCCATGGAGGGGCCGGCGGCGGTCACTGCCCTGCTGGTCGGCATCAAGCTCGGCGCCTACGGCCTGATCCGCTTCGCCATCCCGCTGGCGCCGCAAGCGGCACAACAGATGCACTGGCTGCTGGTGGCGCTGGGGACCATGGGCGTGATATATGGTGCGGTCGCCGCGCTGGCGCAAACCAATCTGCGCCGCATGCTGGCCTATGCCAGCCTGTCGCACGTGGGCCTGGTGGTGCTGGGGGTTGCCTCTTACGACTTGCAGGGATTGCAGGGATCGGTGCTGCAACTGCTCAATTTCACCCTGGCGGCGGGCGGCGGTTTCCTGCTCATCAGCGCCCTGCACCACCGCACCGGCTCGACAGACCAGTTGAGCCTGGGCGGTGCGGCACGCTCCATGCCGATGCTCGCGAGTTTCTTTCTGCTGTTCGGCTTCGCCGGCATGGGCCTGCCGGGCACCAGCGGATTTCCCGCGGAATTGCTGATTCTGATTTCGGTGTTCAAGCACCACACCGGCGCGGGACTTGCCGCCCTGTTCGCCATGGTGCTGGGTGCAGCCTATTTCCTCAGCCTTTACCGCAAAACCTTCCTTGGCCCGGTCACCAATCCGGTGGTGGCGGATGCCATGGACCTGCGGCCGCGCGAGCTGGCAATCGCCGTGATCTTTGCCTTCCTGATCCTGGCTGTTGGTTTTTATCCCTCACTCGTGCTAGATGTGATCAAACCGGCTGGTGAAGCCTGGGTTGCTAATTTTCAGAAACGGTAAGCATCAAAGGCGTGGCTTAGCCACCCCGCGCAGCGCAGACGACTTGCCGCATCCATTCGGGCCACTAAAGAAGATACGCGAAGCGGTTTCGCCGCTTCAGTCATCGCGGAAATCGAAAACCTGTGAGCCGAGGGGGCCGGCATTGTGAGTATGGATGGATTAGATTTTCATTGTGGTTCAAGGTCCGGTCTCACCACTAACCGCATGAAGAATCCTTAACTTCAAATCTTCCGGATAATCATCATCCATGATTATGGATACCACGATTTCACCAAGTAGTTCTTTACCAATTTTGTCCTCAGCCAGCCAGACCGCGATGTTTTCCATTTCACAGACAAATTTGGTGACACAGTAGTCAAAGCCATTCAATTCAAGGAAATACGCACCCAAGGCGATGCTGGAACGCTTGTTGCCATCATTGAAAGCATGAAATTTGTTGATGGCAAAAATGAGGTGCGACAGTTTTCCCTCAAACTCCGGGTAGTAGAGGTCGTTCTGGATATGATCAAGAACACTCTCAAGGTAGCCGATTTCCCGGATACCAGCCAAGCCACCTGAATTTTCGATGATCCAGTCATGCTCCCGAATCGCGTGGGCGGCATCGAAATAGAATATCCGGATGTCGCTCATGTCACCGATCTTTAAGGCGCTTGAATACCGCTAGCGTTTCAGGATCGCTTAATCGCTCTTCCAGCGTCCGGCTGGTTTCTCCCAAGAAGCGCTCAAAGTCGGCTTCCGGCACGGTCTGAACATACGACTCCAGCGCATGATGCAAGGCATCCCTGAAACACAAATCACGGCTTGCCATACGGCTGCGCGCATCGTCCAGGATTGGTTTCATGTATGGGCTGGCTTCCGCATCGGCAATCATGGCATCCAGTTCGCGCGGGGTCAGTTTGCGCCCCTGAGCTTCAACAAATTGCTGCATGTGGCCTGCCAGTCCACTTTCAAAACTGGCGATGGTGCGCAGCACCTCCGCATACATGGTTTCACGGGTATTGTCCTTGTCGGCCAGCTTCAGAATCTGGCGATACTGCTGGGCGTTTTCCTTGAAAATTGCCTTGTAAATCTTGTCCGTGTAAATGCTGTATTTCATATCGCCCATCGACAGGCAATCACGCAGGGCATCGGTAAACACTTGCCGGTAGCTGAATTCCTGGTACGCCGCAGGCAAGTAATCCTGGTCGCGCTGGTTGATGAACTTGGTATGCCCGCCGGAGCGTTCCGCTACCACGTCCAGCACGATGTCCAGAATACGGCTACGGATGGCGCGGGCTTTCTCGCTTTCGGTCAGCAACATGGCGAGATTAAGCAGCGCCCGGAAGCTGAACACCCCAAGGGTTGCCGCCTTGTCTCCGACATTGATGTCGGAGACATGGGCTAACTTGAAGTTTTTAAGAGATTTTCCCTTTAACAGGCGATAACCGTTTTGGCTCAGTTCGTCCCCGTTGCTGGCCAGGTAGCGCTCGATGGTGCGGTCGTCTACCTCAAACAGTTCTGCGGCTTGGGCCTTGGTAAATACACTCTCACCGTCATAAGGCAAACCGCCCAACGCCAGATGCGCCTCGGCCTTTGCCAAGGCATAGCGGTTATTGAGAATATTCTGGCGCTCGCGCTGCGAGGTGGTCAGGTCTTCAGCCATAGTTATTTCCGTTTAATCATCTTGTTGTGTGTATTCCGCCAGGTATGCCGCGAACAGCGTCTTGAGCGCCTCGAAATGCGCGTGACCGCTTAAGCTGTCTATATCGAAGCCCAAACAATCCTCGATGTCCTTCTGCGAAAAATAATTGGCGTGGATCAGCACTTCCCGAATCTGGTCAGCGTCATCGTAGTATTCCCGTTCGTCCGGGTTGTGGCTTTCCAGCAGGAAGTGTTTCAGGCATTCGTGAATCACCGGGCGCATGTGGCTCTGGATGGCGGCCATCTGGTCCAATATCTCGCCAATCTTGCTGTCGGCGGTAGCTTGATCGCTGAAAAAAATATTGCCGTTGGAGTGGGCGATGTCGTTGCGTTGCTGCACCAGCTTTGCAAACTTGCCTATGTCGTTGTTGGTGCAACCGATCAGCTTGAGAAAGCGGAAGATCCGTGCCTCGTTGATTGTCCAGAATGAAAATGGCGAAGTGGCTTCCAGTAACCCTTTTTCATCGTCCTTGGAGAAGCCGACCAGAGACATGGAGAACGCATCCTTCCGCCTGGTTTTGATTTGCCACACCGAGAAATAGACGAAACTCATGTAGAGCATGTGGCACGCCAGCATGGCGAACTGGTATTTGCCGCTTTCGTAGTTGCTCTCGAATACCTCCCACAGAAAGGCGATGTAATCCCCATCGTTCGAATTCTTGAACGAATTGGGGAGGTAATCGCGAATCGCCAGTGCGTCATCCATGGTTTACTCGGCTTCAGACCAGACGCGGTTGATGGCGGCTTTGATCTTGACTTCGAAGCGGGTGATCAGTTCCTTGTTGGCGTTGACTAGGGCTTGCTCGGCCTCGATTTCGGTGACGATGGCGCGCTGGGTGTCAATATCTGGAAGGGGGAGAAGGAAATTGATAACGTCACTCTTGGTGATGTTCGGGTCTTTCCGGGTGCTGTTGGCAACCGTCTTCCAATGTTCTCTGAACGACACGAATATCGCATTGAGGTAGTAGGGTTCGACTTTGGGAGTCGGCAGTAGTGCGGTCATCGCTTGATTATGGACGGCTCCAATCTCCAAAACACCAGTTCGCCCAATCTGGTTGAACCCGCCATACATCGCGATCAATACAGTGCCTTTCGGCAAAATCTCCAAATGAGTTTCGGCAAGTGCCAAGTCAGTAACCCGCTCCTCGGTGTCGTGGATTGGCCCATCGCTCAGATCGAGCGTCTTCACCCATGGAATGTGTCCGCCTGAAAAATAGGCGGGGTTATCTCTCCTTGGGGTTGTGCCTGATTTTGTACTGAACAACTCGCTGAGTGGAATAAGCGGCCAATCCGGTTGCACATTGATTCGCGACCGGTAGTTCTCTACCACCTGCCGGGCGCCGTCGATGATCTTCTGATAGCCCTCGATTTCCGCGACGATTTCCTCCTGAATTTTGAGGGGCGGGAGGGGAATTGATATTCCACCTATGTCCGGCAGTTTCAGAGATGGATATGCCTGATCCGGCGTAAGCGTCCGTGCGTCAATCTCGCATAGCAGACGATAGACAAACGCTGGTAATGCTTTGCTGAGGTCACAAATGATTGCGGCAAGGTGGCTGGAAACATAGGCGCTTTCCTTCAGAACCACGCGATGGTTCAGAAATGTCGAAGCGCCGCTCTTGGGAAACAGAATCGTGCCTGGCGGAAACAGTCGTAGCCGTAGTTCTTCCACGGCTAACTCATTCAACCTGTCGGCACTGCTGGCGAACGAATCAGAAAGATGAACCGCTCCGACATCCGAAGTCCGCACAAAGCGAAATTTGCCATTTTCGAAGTACTTGGCATCCTGCGGCGCAGAATTGCCTGCGGCGATCTCGGCTATGGTAGCGAGGGGCACATGAGGATACTCGCTGGCAGTCGTTTCCCTGTCACGGTAGCGCTCCCCGCTCAGATTCCATTCACCGTTCTCACCTATCCGCGCCCGCTCTACCTTGTGCGCCATCGCACTATTTTCAAAAGCCTCGGCATTGGAAAAAAACTCACGCAGGTGCCGTTGAGCTTCCGGCAGGCCGCTCCCCGTCACCGCGCGCCGTTGTGCGCCGAGGTTGTAGCCATCGTTTTCCACTTTGACGAAAAGCACCGAATCAGTGGTTTTCGCCAATCGTTTATCAAGAATCAGAATCGAGGTCTTGACGCCGCTGTAAGGATTGAACACCCCGGCAGGCAGTGATACCACCGCCACCAGCGAGTTCTTTACCAGCATTTCACGTAGTTGCTTGTAGGCGGTGCCGCTCTGGAAAATGATCCCTTCCGGCACAACGATGGCGGCACGGCCTTGCGGGCTGAGGTGCTCGGCCATGTAATCAACGAACAACACTTCCGAGCGACTGGCCTGCACCGAAAAACGTTTGTGCGGCTTGATACCGCCCTTCGGCGACATGAAAGGCGGGTTTGCAAGGATGATGTCGGCGGTTTCGTTCCACTTCTCTTCGCTGGTCAGCGTGTCGTATTCGACGACGTGCGGATCGGTGAAACCGTGCAGGTACAGGTTGACCAGCGACAGGCGCACCATGTCGGGCGAGATGTCGTAGCCGTGGATGTTGGCGGCGAGGTATTGGCGCTCGTCGGGGGTGAGCAGGTCGCCGCTGCGCTCCTTGGTGTTGTGCTTGAGGATGTGCTTCCAGGCGGAAATCAGGAAGCCCGCCGTGCCGCAGGCCGGGTCGAGAATGCTTTCGTTCTTCTTCGGGTCGACGATCTCGACCATGAAATCGATGATGTGGCGCGGGGTGCGGAATTGACCGGCATCGCCTTGGCTACCAAGCACGGAAAGCAGGTATTCGAAGGCATCGCCCAGTCGCTCAGAGTGGTCGTAGGTGAAGCCGTTTATTTCCTTGAGGAAACTACGTAATGTTTCAGGGTCGCGGTAAGGCAGATAGGCGTTCTTGAAGATGTCGCGGAACAGCGGCGGGACGCCGGGGTTTTCGTTCATCTTGCCGATGGCTTCGGAATACAGCGCAAGCACATCGAAGCCGCCCATGCTGGGGGCCATGAGTTTGGCCCAGCCGTATTTGGCATAGTCGCCAGCAAAGAAGCTGCGCGCGCCGCCCAACTCCTCGGCCTCGGCGTCCATGTCGTCCATGAACTTGTAGATAAGCGCGATGGTGATCTGTTCGACCTGGGATTTGGGGTCGGGTACTTTGCCGACAAGAATATCGCGGCAAGAGTCGATGCGCCGCTTGGTGTCGGTGTCGAGCATGGGGGTTCGTATTCCTTACATGAACTGATTGAGAGGCACGTAGTCTTTCACGTACTCGGGTATCTTGTCGCGCCATTCCTTGGGCACGGCCTTGAAGTCGGTCATGCCGAAGGTGGGATTAACGTTGAGGTCGGTCAGGCGCTTTTTGTCGATGATGTCGCGCAACCGGCCATCGGTGGCATAGGCTTTGAAGAAGTACTTCATGGCGACGATCTTGTCGGCCTGCTTTTCGATGTCCTCGGTCGAGGCATCGAGCAGGAACTTCTGGAATTCGTCGTCGAGCAGTTCGTCCTTGGCCTTGAAATAGGGAATCAGGCCGAAAATCTTTTCCAGAATCTCGCGCAGTGTCAGGCGGCGATCCACCCCGGCGGCGCGGCGCAATTTGTCCAGCGTGTAGAACTCGGCGGGCTTGTCGAAAAGATGCGTGGTGATGTGGTCGATGGCTTGGTCCCATTGCTCGTTTTCTACCTGCTCCTGCAAGATAGGGTTGGCTTTCACCGTGCTCTCGAAGCCTTCGAAGAACATGCGGTCGATTTTCATGCCCTGTGCACCGACCGGTTCCTCGGCGAATGAGGCCACCGCATCAGTGCCGCCGTAGATATATTGACCATCCGGGCCGATGGTAGTCCCGCCGCCGGTGTCCTGTCCTTCACCCGTCCCCGGTCGCGGCAGCTTGAGCACTTCGTCGTAGTTGAACTTTTCCTCGAAGTATTCGCAGTTGGCGAAGAAGTCGAACAGCTTGAATTGGGTCTTGTCCTGCTTGCCAATCTGCTCCTTGAGCGCCTTGTCGAAAAGCTGTTCCAGGAAATTATGCTTGCGCGTGCCGCGCCCCTTGATCTGGACGAAATCGGATGGCGAAAAGATCGGGCGCATCAGGCCAAGATTAAGTATGTCCGGACAATCGTAGCCAGTGGTCATCATGCCCACCGTTACGCAAACGCGCGCCTTGCTGGTCTTGTAGCTATCGAGAAAATGGGTCGAGCCGAGCAAGTTGTTGTTGGTGAAATTGATAGTGTATTGCTGGGCGTCCGGTATCAGCGAAGTGACCTGCACGGCGAAATCGGATTGATACTTGCCGGGCCAGATGGCGTCGGCCAGTTCGTTGAGGGTTTGCGTAAGCTTGGCGGCGTGGTTCTGGCTGACGGCGAAGATGATGGATTTGCCGAGTTCTCGGCTGACCGGATCGCGTAGCGCATTTTTCAGGAAGGTTTCACAGAACAGGCGATTGGTTGCGTCGGAGAAAAACTTTTTCTCGAAATCCTTCTGGAAGAAAGTTTCTTCGCTGGCCTCGCCATCCGGGTTGGGTGCCGCGATGGCGTAACCTTTGTCGGACAGCAGTTGCGTGGTGATGTCGGTGCGCGCATCGACCACCACCGGGTTGATGAGGAAACCTTCGCGCACGCCATCCAGCAGCGAGTAACGGTAAGTGGGCTGGCCGCTCTCGCAGCCAAAGGTGCGGTAGGTGTCGAGCAGGAGTCGCCGTTCCTGTTCGCGCGGGTCGCGGGTGGAGGGCTTGCTGGCGTCGAACTTCTTCAGGTAATCGCGTGGCGTGGCGGTGAGGCCCAGCTTGTAGCCGACAAAATACTCGAATACGGCGCGGGCGTTGCCGCCGATGGAGCGGTGGGCTTCATCGGAAATCACCAGGTCGAAATCAGTGGGTGAAAACAGGCGTTTGTATTTGTCGTTAAACAGTAGCGACTGTACCGTGGTAACGACAATCTCGGCCTTGCGCCATTCGTCGCGCCGCTCCTTGTAGATGACCGAGGTATAGTCGTTTTTCAGGTAGGCGACGAAAGCTTTGTTGGCCTGATCTTCCAGTTCCAGGCGATCCACCAGAAACAGCACGCGCCGGGCGTTGCCGGTGCGCAGGAACAGCTTGATGACAGCGGCGGCAGTGAGTGTCTTGCCGGTACCGGTCGCCATCTCGAACAGGAAGCGGCTATGGCCTTCGGCAACGGCATCCTGAATCGCCAGCACAGCGCGCTTCTGGTAATCACGCAGGAAGCGCAGGCGGTTTTTCTGGGTGAAGGCTTCGCGCTCCGCGTGGTTGATCCAGCCAGCCTCGGCAGCGTAGTTCGGCAGTTGTGTGAGCGCAATGTAGTCCTTGCCCAGCAGCTCAGTGATCAGTATTTGCGGATTGGGCTGGAAGCGATGATAGCCCTTGATGGAATCCGGCGAAGGAAAGCGTGTGATGATGTGCGGGTTGCCTTGCTCCAGGTCCCAGAAATAATGCAAGTTGCCGTTGGAAAGGATGATGAACCGGCAGTTTTGGGATTTGGCATACTTGCGCGCCTGTTCCTTGCCGATCAGTGGATTTTTGTCCTCGGCCTTGGCTTCAAGTACCACCAACGGAAAGCCGCTTTCGTCCAATAACAAGAAGTCGATAAAGCCATTGGAGGTGTCTTCAAAGTTTTCGCCAAGGGCATCAATAACGGCCTTTGTCAGCTTGACCTTGGGTTCCAGAACGATGTTGGCCTTGCCATGAGCACCGTCGAAGAAACACCAGCCGGCCTCTTCCAGCAGTTTGTTGAGTTTGATTCGTGCTTGTGCTTCTTTGGCGGCCATTTGGTAACTTTGAATTCTTGCTATGGGCGGTATTCATCTGACACGAAATATTACCAAGGCATACTTTACCAGAGAATCATCAGCCAGATTCAGCGCCATCGTTTATCCCGTGGCATTTTCAAGCAATTCAAGAGCATCGACAACATCATAACTTCGCGGCGGGTCTTGATTTTGGACATTATCGGCCAGTGGTCACAAACTCCGTTCACATCTGCCCTTAGCCAACGTTTCAGCACGCCAGAAAAATACGCCGTCACATGCCGAAAAACCTCGTTATAATTGTGGCCTAAATTCAGGCCAGAACATGCTGCCCATCGACTATACCCTCTGTGTGATTGCCTTATGGCTGGTGCTTGCCATGCTCGGCCTGGCATTGCAGGGCAGCCCCCGGCTCATCACCCGGCTCATCTTTCCTGTCGGCGCGCTCGCTTCCCTGGCGCTGGCGGCCACCGCCCTCGCCGCACTGGGCCAGACTCCCAACGTCGCCGTTCTGCCGCTGGGCCTGCCGGACTTGCCATTTCATCTCCGCCTCGATGCCCTGTCGGCCTTTTTCCTGCTGATCCTCGGGGCTGCCTCTTTCGGCATATCCCTTTACAGCGCGGGCTATTTCCGCAGCATGGCGGGCAACACGCTCGGCCTGCTCACCTTCGAATATCACCTTTTTCTGGCCAGCATGGCGCTGGTGCTGCTGGCGGACGATGCCTACCTGTTCATGGTGGCATGGGAAACCATGGCGATTTCGTCCTATTTCCTGGTCACCACCGACCACAAGATTCCCGAGATCCGCAGCGCCGGTTTCATCTACCTGCTGATCGCCCACATCGGCGCCATCGCCATCCTGATGAGTTTCGGCGTGCTGCAGGGCGGCCATGGCGACTATACTTTTGCCACCATGCGCCATAACGAGCTGTCCCCGCTATGGACCAGCGTGGCCTTCCTGCTCGCCCTGTTCGGCTTCGGCGCCAAGGCCGGCATGCTGCCGCTGCATATCTGGCTGCCAGAGGCCCACCCCGCGGCCCCTTCGCCGGTTTCCGCGATGATGAGCGGTATCATGCTGAAGACCGCGATTTACGGCATTCTGCGGGTCACTTTCGATTTCCTCCACACCCACCAGTGGTGGTGGGGCATCCTGGCCCTGACCCTGGGACTGGCAACCATGCTCTATGGCGTGCTGTTCGCGGCGGTGCAGTCCGACATGAAACGTCTGCTGGCCTATTCCTCGATCGAAAACATCGGCATCCTGATTGCCGGCATCGGCCTGGCCATCCTGTTCCACGCCAATCACCAGGACCAGGTAGCCGCCCTTGCCCTGGTCGCCACGCTTTACCATGCGCTCAACCACTCTTTCTTCAAATCCCTGCTGTTCCTCGGTACCGGTTCGGTGCTGCACGCCACCGGCGAGCGCAATATGGGCAAGCTCGGCGGCCTGATCCACAAGATGCCGTGGGTGGCGCTATTGGTGCTGATCGGCATGCTTGCCATTTCAGGTCTGCCGCCGCTCAATGGCTTCGTCTCGGAATGGCTGTTGTTGCAGTCTTTCCTGCTCGCGCCTGCCATGCCGCAACTCTACCTCAACATGCTGCTGCCCCTGGGCGCGGCCGCGCTGGTGCTGGGCGGAGCGCTGGCGGCCTACGCCATGGTCAAGTTCTACGGCGTGATTTTCCTCGGCCAGCCACGCGAGGAAAAGCTGAGTGAAGCGCATGATGCCGGCCTGCTCGAGCGGGCCGGCCTGCTGTGGCTGGCTGGCGGGTGCCTGGTGCTCGGACTGGCGCCGGTGTTTTTCATTCTGCTCATCGACAACGTCGCCCTGGTGCTGGTAGGGCATGATCTTGGCGGCACGGCAGCCAGCACCGGCTGGCTGTGGCTCACCCCCGTGGCCGCGGAGCGCGCCAGCTATAGTCCGCTGATCCTGTTCCTGATCATTCTTTCCGGTACCCTGCTCACCTTCTTCGCCGTGCGCAAGTTCTACCATGGCCGGGTGCGGCGTGGTCCGGCCTGGGATTGCGGCTACCCGGCCCAGACCGCGCGCATGCAGGATAGCGCGGAAGGCTTCGGCCAGCCGATCCGGCAGATTTTCGATTTCTTTTTTGGCGTAATTCGCGAAGTGCCCAGCCCCTTCGACAGCAAACCCCATTACCACGGCGAAACTCACGACCGGCTATGGAATCTGCTGTATCTGCCCGCCGCCAGCCTGGTCGAAAAACTTTCCGCCCTGATCGGCAAAATGCAGCACGGGCGCATTCCGCTCTACCTGATGTACAGCTTCGTTACCCTGATTGCCTTGCTGGCGTTTGCACGATGAACACCACCACCCTGCTCTTCCAGTTGTTCCAGAACGCGCTGGTGCTCCTGGCCGCCCCGCTGCTGCTCGGCTGGGTCAACAATTGCCGCGCCTGGATGCAGGGCCGCAGCGCCGCCGGCATTTTCCAGCCCTACCGCAACCTGGCCAAGCTGTTCCACAAGGATGCCGTGCTGGCCAACAGCGCCTCCCCCCTCTTCCGCTACACCCCCTACGCCCTGTTTGTCAGCATGTGGCTGGCGGCGGCGATGGTTCCGGTGCTGGCGATCGACCTGCCTCTTTCCAACGCGGTGGACGTGATCGCCCTGGTGGGGATTTTCGCCCTGGCGCGCGTGTTCATCGCCCTGGCGGCGATGGACATCGGCACCTCCTTCGGCACCCTGGGCGCCCGGCGCGAGATGCTGGTTTCCTTTCTCGCCGAGCCGGCCCTGCTGATGGTATTTTTCAGCGCTTCCATGATCGCGCATTCGACCTCATTGACCACCATCGTGGAAACCTTCGCCCACAAACAGTTCGTGATCCATCCCAGCCTGGCGTTTGGCGGCATCGCCTTTCTCATGGTGCTGCTGGCGGAAAATTCCCGCATCCCGGTGGACAATCCCTCCACCCACCTCGAACTGACCATGATCCACGAAGCCATGATCCTGGAATATTCGGCGCGTCATCTGGCCCTGATCGAATGGGCCAGCGCCATGAAGCTGTTCGCCTACGTCACCATCGGCATCGCCCTGTTCCTGCCCTGGGGCATTGCCGAGGCCGGCAACTGGGGCGCCGTGCCGCTGGCGCTGGTGATCCTGGCGCTCAAGCTCGCCGCCGCCGGCTTCGGCCTGGCGCTGCTCGAATCGGTTTCCGCCAAACTGCGCATCTTCCGCGCGCCGGAATACCTCGGCACCGCGTTCCTGCTTGCCGTGCTGGGCATCCTCACTTTGAACTTGCTGAAGGTGTGACGGTATGACCCTGGCCCAGCAACTCATCAACCTGTTCGCCGCCCTGCTGCTGCTGATCTCATTCGCCATGCTGGCGCAGCGCCGCGTGCTCACCCTGATCAACCTGTTCGCCTGGCAAGGGCTGATTCTGGCGATTTCCGCCGCGGTGGTGGCGTGGACCTCGAACCAGCATCACCTCTATTATTCCGCCGGGCTCACCCTGTTGCTGAAGGTGCTGGTCCTGCCCTGGCTGCTGCACCGCCTGATTCGCAAGCTCGACATCAAGTGGGACGTGGAAACCCTGCTCAACATCCCCACCACCATGCTGATTGGCATCGTCCTGGTGGTGTTCGCCTTCAACCTGGCCCTGCCGATTTCCGCGCTCTCCTCCACCGTCACCAAAAGCACGCTGGGCATCGCCCTGGCCACGGTGCTGCTCTCCTTCATGATGATGATCACGCGGCGCAAGGCGGTGCCCCAGGTGATCGGCTTCCTCGCCATGGAAAACGGCCTGTTCTTCGCCGCCACCAGCGCCACCTACGGCATGCCCATGGTGGTGGAACTGGGCATCGCGCTGGACGTGCTGGTGGGCACCTTCATCTTCGGCATTTTCTTCTTCCACATCCGCGAGACGTTCGACAGCCTGGACATCAAGCACATGGAAAAGCTGAAAGAGGACTGACGTGGAAATCATCTGGCTACTAGGCATCCCCCTCGCAGGCGGTCTTCTGCTGGCGCTGTTCGGCGGCAAACACTACGCGCCCGAGATAAATTCGCTGACGAGTTTCGCCACTTTCGCCGCTTCCGTGGCACTGACTCTGAAAATCATCAGCGACGGCCCGATGACGGCCTTCAACGAACAGTTCTTCATCGATCCCTTCAACGTGTTCCTGGTCACCCTGACGGCTTTCGTCGGCTTCACCACCTCGCTGTTCTCGCGCCCCTACATGCGCATCGAGGAACATCACGGCAAGCTCAGCCGCAACATGCTGCGCCTCTACCACAGCATGTACCAGCTGTTCAGCTTCACCATGCTGCTGGCGCTCACCACCAACAATATGGGCATTCTGTGGGTGGCGATGGAAGCCGCCACGCTCACCACGGTGCTGCTGGTTTCGCTGTATCGCACCCCGGCCAGCCTGGAAGCGGCGTGGAAATACTTCATCCTGTGCGGCGTGGGTATCGCCCAGGCGCTGTTCGGCACCATCCTGCTCTACTTCGCGGCGGAAAAAGTGCTCGGCGCCGGCGGCACGGCCCTGCTGTGGACTCACCTCAACGCGGTCAAGACCGACCTGGAACCGACCGTATTGTCGCTGGCCTTCGTCTTCCTGCTGGTGGGTTACGGCACCAAGGTCGGGCTGGCGCCGCTGCACAACTGGCTGCCAGACGCCCATGCCGAAGGCCCGACGCCGATTTCCGCCGTGCTCTCCGGCCTGCTGCTGAATGTCGCCCTGTACGCCGTGGTGCGTTCCAAGGTGCTGGTGGACGGTGCCCTCGAAACTCACCTTGCCGGCAACCTGATGATGGGCTTCGGCCTGCTCTCGGTCGTTTTGGCGGCGTTCTTCCTCTCGCGCCAGAAGGACATCAAGCGCCTGTTCGCCTATTCTTCCATCGAACACATGGGCCTGATGACCTTCGCCTTCGGCATGGGCGGGGCGGTGGCGACCTTCGCCGCGCTGCTGCACATGACCGTGCATTGCCTGACAAAATCCGCCATCTTTTACGCCGTCGGCCACGCCGCGCAAAATTCCGGCACCCAGGTCATGGACAACATCCGCGGCCTGATCAAGACCAATCCCACCATCGGCTGGGGACTGATCCTGGGCACGCTCGCGATTCTCGGCATGCCGCCTTTCGGCGTTTTCGCCAGCGAATTCCTCATCATCACCACCGCCATGCACGAACACTCCTGGGCCACGCCCTTCCTGCTGATCGCGCTGGGCGTGGCCTTCGCCGCCATTTTCGGCAAGGTGCAGCCGATGGTGTTCGGCGAAACCGAGGGCTTGCGCCTGCCCCACCCTCCCGCGCTGATACCGGTTTTCGTCCATCTGGCGCTGGTGTTGCTGCTGGGGCTGTATATCCCGCCCTATCTGGCTGACTGGTACCGCCAGGCGGCGGCTTTGCTGGGTTGAGCCATGAATAATTTTCCAGTACCTCTGAACGAGCTTCAGACAGCCATGCCAGCCTGGCGCGGCACGGTCGACGCCGCGCAATTCCGCGCCGCCTGCGCCCAGGTGCGCGAGCACGGCGGCCGCCTGATCGCGCTCTGGGGCAGCGACGAACGCGCGCAGGGACAGGGGTTTGCCCTCCATGCCGCGCTGATGGACGCTCCCGGCCTGATCTGCCTGACCCTGCCGCTCGCTGCCGAGAACCCCGCCTATCCCAGCATCATCGACATCTTCCCCACCGCCAACCGCATGCAGCGGGCAATATATGACCTGCTCGGCATGGTTGCCCAGGACAGCCCCGATACGCGCAAATGGCTGCGCCACGGCGCCTGGCCGGAAGACCAGTTTCCGCTGCGCAAGGAATTCGATCTCAAGCAGCAATATCCCCTCGAAGACGATGCCTATCCTTTCGTCACCGTCACCGGCAACGGCGTGCACGAGATCCCGGTGGGCCCGGTGCATGCCGGCACCATCGAGCCCGGCCATTTCCGTTTTTCCATCATCGGCGAACGCGTGCTGCGTCTGGAACAGCGCCTGGGTTACAAGCACAAGGGTGTGGAAAAACTGGCGGAAACCATGACCATCGAACAGGGTGCAAGGCTGGCGGGCCGCATTTCCGGCGACAGCACCGTGGCTTATGCCTGGGCCTATGCCATGGCAGCGGAAAGCCTGGTGAACTTCACTCCCGAGCCGCGCGCAGTATGGCTGCGCGCCCTGCTGCTGGAGCGCGAGCGCATCGCCAACCATCTCGGCGACCTGGGCTATCTCGGCAACGACGTCGCCCTGGCCTTCGGCTTCGCCCAGTTCTGGCGCCTCAAGGAAGACTGGCTGCGTGGCAGCCAGGCGGTGTTCGGCCACCGTTACCTGATGGACAGCATCGTACCCGGCGGCGTCACGGTGGACATCAAGGCTGCCGATTATGGCCGCCTGATCAAGGCTGGCGACGAACTGGAACGCGAAGTGCGCATCCTGCGCGACATCTATGAAGAGCACGCCGGCGCCCAGGACCGCTTCGTCACCACCGGCCGGGTCAAACCCGACCTGGCGGCGAATCTCGGCCTGACCGGCTTCGCCGGCCGCGCCAGCGCGCAATCCTGGGATCTGCGCGCGCAATACCCGAGCGCGCCCTACGACCAGCTCGACGTGCGCATGGCAACACACCGCAATGGCGACGTCGCCGCAAGGGTGATCGTGCGCTTCGAGGAAGTGTTTGAATCGCTGAGATTGTGCCGCCTGATCCTGGACCGCATGCCCAGCGGGCCGATTTTGACGCCATTACCTAAAGTGCCCGAAAACGCCTTCGGCATCGGCATGGTTGAAGGATGGCGCGGCGAGGTGCTGATGGCGCTGCACAGCGGCAAGGACAACCGCATCGAGCGCCTGCACCCCCATGACCCGTCATGGCAGAACTGGCCGCTGCTGGAGCACGCCATCATCGGCAATATCGTGCCGGATTTCCCGCTCATCAATAAGTCGTTCAATTTGAGCTACACCGGACAGGATTTGTGAAATAAGGTTGGTGCAATGCGCTTCGCTTATTGCACCCTACGACATGACGAAAACTGACAACTGAAATGTACCAAATTATCAAGCAGATGCTGCGCACCGGCATCAAGACAGAAGCTCCGCCGGAGGCGGACGAATCCCTGCGGGTAGTGCAGCAGCGCCTGCAGGAAGACATCCTCAAGCATTTCGGCCACGCGCTGGCGATCCGGCACGTGGATGCCGGCTCATGCAACGGCTGTGAACTGGAAATCCACTGCGTCAACAATCCCTACTACAACATCGAGGGACTGGGGATCAATTTCGTTGCCAGCCCGCGCCATGCGGACATGCTGCTGGTGACCGGCCCGGTAACGAAGAATATGGAAATCGCCCTGCGGCGTACTTACGATGCCACCCCCGAACCCAAACTGGTGGTTGCGATCGGCGACTGTGGCTGCACAGGGGGAATTTACGGCGAAAATTACGCCAGTTGCGGCGGAATTGCGAATGTGATCCCGGTGGATGTCGCGGTGCCAGGCTGTCCGCCCACACCGCTTGCGATCATGCAGGGCATTCTGACCGCCATCAGCAAGGGCGCCTGAGATTCCAGGAATTTTCAGCGCAGCGGATGGTCTATTTAAGCTTGAATTGACACAGGGGACACTAGGTATTACAGTTCTCATATGCTGGAAAAGAACAAAAACGCCATTCGCGCATTTAAATCAGCCTGGTTCGAAAAGGCTGCGAGGAAAGCGGGCATATCGGATGACGAATTGTGCACGGCAATTCGCGAGGCGATGAAAGGTCAGGCCGATGATCTTGGTGGTGGCGTGCTCAAGAAGCGTCTTAATGACAATATGCATAGGTCCGTCATACTGGCAAAGAGCGAGCAATATTGGGTGTATGCATATCTGTTCGCCAAGAAGGATAGGGAAAATATTGATAGCGCCGAGTTAGCATCGTTCCGCAAGCTGGCGAAAGCCTATGCAGTATTGCAGGCGGATCAAGTCGCACAAATGTTAAACAATCAATTGTTGCTGGAGATTTGCCATGAGAAAACAGCCTAAATACAAAAGTGATGCTTTCGAGGCAATCCACACCTCGGCTGATGCATTGTTGCAGGTTGGTGCGATCAGCAAAGCAACTATGCGTACCTTCGATGAATCGTGCCTGGTGACCCCGCATGAGCTAGCGCCAAAGAAGATTAAACTCATTCGTGAAAAATATCACGTGAGCCAGCCTGTTTTTGCTCGTTACCTTAATACCAGCGAATCGACTGTGAAGCAGTGGGAGACAGGTGCAAAACGTCCTGGCGGCATGGCTTTAAAACTGCTTTCCATTGTCGAGAAACATGGCTTGAAGGTTCTTGCGTAGTGTGATTCTCGTTCACTACGAGACGCAAAAGGAGCGGCTGGCAAATCCAGGCAGGCATGATGACGCCAACACCCTGCTGCACCCATTAAGTCTGGCTGTTTTGTAGGGTTCAGCGAGGAAAACCACGACGATCACTTCCATGTCGAGGCATCGGGACCTAAGTCCTGCGAGGCATGTGGCATCATCGGCAAGCTCGTGAAGTCCGGCAAACAGGATCAGTCCTACCGTGCTGTTCCCATTCATGGCAAGCGCGTCACCATCTGGGTGATTCGATGTTTTACGTTTAGTCGTACCCCAGGCTCTTCAGCGCGCGCTCATCGTCGGCCCAGCCACCCTTGACCTTGACCCACAATTCCAGATAGACCTTGTCGCCAAATAGTTTTTCCATGTCCTTGCGAGCCTGGGTGCCGATTTCCTTGAGCTTCTCGCCCTTGTTGCCGATCAGGATCGGCTTCTGCCCTTCCCGGTCCACGATGATGGCGGCGAAGATGCGGCGCAATTTCCCGGTAGTTTCGAATTTCTCGATCTCCACACTGACGGAATAGGGAACTTCCTCGCCGGAAAGGCGAAAAACTTTCTCGCGCACGATTTCAGCGGCCAGAAAACGTTCGCTGCGGTCGGTTATCTCATCCTCGCCATAGATCGCCGTCCCGTCCGAAAGATAGCGCCGGACTTCCGCCAGTAACGCATCCAGCTGGGGGCCACCCTTCTGGGCGCTGAGTGGCACAGTGGCGGCGAAGGGAAATAAAGCGGACATCTTGTCGATGAAAGGGAGCAGCTTTTCCTTGTCATCAACACGGTCAATCTTGTTCAGCACCAGCAGCACCGGCTGATCACGCGGCAGCAGAGCCAGCACTTTCTCGTCGCGTTCGTCGAAACGCAAGGCTTCGATCACGAACAGAACCACATCCACATCCGACAGCGCCTGCGTCACGGTGCGGTTCATTACGCGGTTCAGCGCGCTCTGATGCTGCGTCTGGAAGCCCGGCGTATCCACAAAAATAAACTGCGTATCCGCATCGGTGCGGATGCCGGTAATGCGGTGGCGGGTGGTCTGGGCCTTGCGCGAAGTGATGCTGACTTTCTGGCCGATAAGGTGATTGAGCAGCGTTGATTTGCCGACATTGGGGCGGCCTACGATGGCGATGTAGCCAATTTTCATGATTGGGTTATTCATCCTATAAACCTCTGTCAACCACGGAGTTCACGGAGAACACTGAGTAAAAACAATAGATTGCATAATGCATGGCATTCATCCTTTGGGTGAGGCCCTAAAAGACCGCAAACCGGCTTTCTCCGTGTCCTCCGTGAACTCCGTGGTTATCGAATTAAGGTTTCTAGTTTCATTTGTGGCAGCCTGATAAGCCGCAATGGCGGCATTCTGCTCGGCACTGCGGCGGCTGTGCCCGATACCCGCAGTGCGGATATCAAGACCGGGGATGACACATTCCACTTCAAACTCCTGGTCATGGGCCTCGCCACGGATAGTGACCACTTCGTACTGAGGCAAGGGATGCTTGCGGCTTTGCAGATATTCCTGCAACTGTGTTTTGGGGTCCTTGGCAATTTTTTTGGGGTCGAGAGCTTGCAGCAGTGGTTCATACAGGGCAAGAATCATCACCTCGGCGCTGACGAAACCACCATCCAGGTAAGCCGCGCCTATGATCGCCTCCAGGGAATCGGCCAGGATAGACGGACGGCGAAAGCCGCCGCTTTTCAACTCCCCTTCGCCCAGCATGAGGTGATCGCCAAGCTTGAGCCGCCCGGCAATCTCCGCCAGCGTCTGCTCTTTCACCAATGCGGCGCGCATGCGGCTCAGGTCGCCTTCCGGCAGGCGCGGGTAAAGCTGATACAGGCGGGCCGCAATGACGCAATTCAGAATGCTGTCACCGAGAAACTCCAGCCTCTCGTTGTTGGGTGAACCATAGCTACGGTGTGTCAGTGCCTGTTGCAACAGCTCGGGCCGGGAGAAATCCTGCCCGAGCAAGCGGCAGAGTGCCTGGCGCTTCATCAAGAAGGGAATATGCTCAAGGATTGATTCACCTACTGGCTCTTGCTGCCCTGGGTGGAGGCCTTGAATTCGATCAATGCGCTCAGATTGCCGGCAACCGGCACGGTCACCGAGTACTCGGCTGAAACCACGGTTTCGCCACGATCCTTGGTGACATCGAGGTCTTTGCCATTAATCACTTTAATATTGTCGATCACGGCACGCCTGTCGAATGAAGTTCTGACTTCCTGCGGGGTCATGCCGGGCAGGGCCGAATCCTTTGCCATCACCCCGATAATTTTCTGAACCGACCAGAATTCGAGGTAGGGAGGGATCAGTTTCATCACCAGAATAGCGCCGAGCACCACGGCCATGCCGACAAACATCACACCGAAAAAGGTCATTCCCTGCTGATTTTTTTTCATTCCCCGCCTCCTAGTTGATTGCCTGGCCAACACGCTTGAAGTCGCCAAAATTCCACCAGATCATGAATGCCTTGCCGACAATGTTACGCTCCGGCACAAACCCCCAGTAACGGCTGTCGTTACTATCGTCCCGGTTATCGCCCATCATGAAATAGTTCCCTTCAGGCACGGTGCAACTGAAACCTTCCTCATTGTAATCACAGTTGGCCCGTGACTGGAAGGACTTGACGTCGCCCAGACGCACGGGCGGCAAGTCAGGCAGGACCAGCACCGCATGCTGGTGGCTGTCCAGCTGCTCGTAAGCGTGTTTGGCGGTGACATAATTCAAGCCGCTTTTAACGTAATTGAACTGTTCACCGCGATCTTCCATGACAATCGCCTTGCCATTGATGAACAGACGTTTTTCGCGGTACACCACGCGGTCGCCGGGCAAGCCCACCACCCTTTTTATGTAATCCAGCGAGGTGTCTTCCGGATAGCGGAACACCATCACGTCGCCACGTTGCGGCTGGTTCACGTCGATGATTTTGACATTGGCCACCGGCAGACGAATGCCGTAAGTGTATTTGTTGACGAGGATGAAGTCGCCCACCAGCAGCGTCGGCAACATTGAACCAGAAGGGATCTTGAACGGCTCCACCAGGAACGAGCGCAACAGAAATACCGCCAGAATGACAGGAAAAAAACTCCTGGCGTATTCCACCAGCACCGGCTCCTTGGCCTCTTTTGCCCGGTGCGGCCTGCCCAGATAGATGTCGAACAGCCAGATGGCGCCGGTAAGCAGCAGCGCGATCAGCATGATGAGTGCGAAATTCATTTTTCAACCCTAGTGAGGGGTGAGGAGTGAGGGGTGAGGAGTAAAATCGGGCTGTACGCGGTTTTGACTTTCCGCCTCACCCTTCACCTTCTCACGCCTCACCTATTTATTATCCACCTGCAGAATGGCGAGGAAGGCTTCCTGCGGGATTTCCACATTGCCCACCTGCTTCATGCGTTTCTTGCCCGCCTTCTGCTTTTCGAGCAGTTTGCGTTTGCGTGAAATATCGCCGCCATAACACTTGGCCAGCACGTTCTTGCGCAAGGCCTTGACGTTTTCGCGCGCCAGAATCTGCGAGCCGATGGCTGCCTGCACCGCCACATCGAACATCTGGCGCGGAATCAGCTGGCGCATCTTGGCGGCCAGTTCGCGCCCGCGATAAATCGAATTGGCGCGGTGCACGATCACCGAGAGCGCATCCACCTTTTCGTTGTTGATCAGGATATCCACCTTGACCAGGTCGGCAGTGCGGAATTCCTTGAATTCGTAATCCAGCGAGGCATAACCACGGCTGGTGGACTTGAGCTTGTCGAACAGGTCCATCACCACTTCGTTCATGGGCATGTCGTAGGTCAGCATCACCTGCCGCCCCATGTACTGCATGTTGGTCTGGGAGCCGCGCTTCTGGGTGCACAGGGTAATCACGGCGCCGACATATTCCTGCGGCACCAGGATGGTGGCGGTGATGATCGGCTCGCGGATTTCCTCGATTTTCGACAGGTCCGGCAGCTTGGAGGGGTTCTCGATCTCGATCACCGTGCCGTCGCGCATCACGACCTCATAAATCACCGTCGGCGCGGTGGTGATGAGGTCCATGTCGTATTCGCGCTCCAGGCGCTCCTGCACGATCTCCAGATGGAGCAGGCCGAGGAAACCGCAGCGGAAGCCGAAGCCCAGCGCCTGCGAGGTTTCCGGCTCGTATTGCAGCGATGCATCGTTGAGTTTGAGTTTTTCCAGCGCGTCGCGCAGCGCTTCATAGTCGTGCGATTCCACCGGGTACAGGCCCGCGAACACCTGCGGCCTGATCTCCTTGAAGCCGGGCAAAGCCTCGCTGGCGGGATTGTTCGCCAGGGTCACGGTATCGCCCACCTTGGCGGACTTCAGTTCCTTGATACCGGCAATGATGAAACCCACTCCGCCAGCGGAAAGCTGCGGCCGTACCAGGGACTTGGGCGTGAACACGCCGACCTGCTCGCACAGGTGCACATCGCCGGTTGCCATGAGGCGAATCTTGTCCTTGGGCTTGAGCACGCCGTCCACTACCCGCACCAGCATGACCACGCCAACGTAGTTATCGAACCAGGAATCGATGATCAGCGCCTTGAGCGGCCCATCGGGATTGCCCTGGGGCGGGGGAATGCGCGCGATCACCGCTTCCAGCGTATCTTCCACGCCCACGCCGGTCTTGGCGCTGGCGAGCACCGCGTCCTTGGCATCGATGCCGATGATGTCCTCGATTTCCTTGATCACCCGCTCCGGGTCCGCGCTGGGCAGGTCGATCTTGTTGAGCACCGGCACCACTTCCACGCCCTGCTCGATGGCGGTGTAGCAGTTGGCCACGCTCTGGGCTTCCACGCCCTGGGAAGCGTCCACTACCAGTAGCGCGCCCTCGCAGGCGGCCAGCGAACGGCTGACTTCGTAGGAAAAATCCACGTGGCCAGGGGTGTCGATCAGGTTGAGCTGGTAAACCTTGCCGTCGCGCGCCTTGTATTCCAGCGCGGCGGTCTGCGCCTTGATGGTGATGCCGCGCTCGCGCTCGATATCCATGGAATCGAGCACCTGGGCTTCCATTTCGCGGTCGGAAAGGCCGCCGCAAAGATGGATGATGCGGTCAGCCAGGGTGGATTTGCCGTGGTCGATATGGGCGATGATGGAGAAATTGCGTATCTGGTTCATGCTTGCTTGTATGCAGCAAAAAGGGCACGGTGATGTGCCCTTTTCTGGTTAGGAAAGTTGGATTCTAACGGATTTTGATCCCGGACGCATTAAGGAAGCGCTGACCAGTCAACGACACTGCCCCAGAGCAGCCCGCTATTTCCGGTCCCTTGCCTGCTCGAGGATGCTGATCAGAAACATGACTTCGCGGAAGGCATCCTCATTGAAACCCGTGCGCGCGCCGCTGCGGTTGTCCTTCACCAGGGATTGCAGATAGCTCAGGCTGGAAGAAGACCCCCAGCAATCCGAAATCCTCTCCAGCAAATGCGGGAAGTGCTCCAGGCCATGACGCCCTTCCGCCTGAAGCGTACTGTCCTCCCAGGTAGGAAGGGCAACATTGAAGTGTCCCCGGATATCATTTGCCAGCTTTTCGAAACTGGCCCGGTCCCCGCTTGCATGATAGACATCCAGCAGCTTGAACCAGGTTCTGGGATCACTCCTGTCCTCTTCCCTGATTCGGGCCAGGAGCATGCTGACCGCCACCTCGTGACGTCCCAGCAGGAGAAACAGATCCACCTGTTCCACTACATTGGACAACTCCTCCACCGTCACGGTGGTGGTTTCATCCAGCGGCGTCAGATACTCCGAAAGGTTTTCGCTTTTTTTGTCACTCTCTTCATCCTTATCGCGCTCGGAGGCCAGGAAATTATTTGCCGGGCTTACCGGCACTGGCCGGGGAACGAAAGCGGAAAACATATCGGAACGGCGGCTGGAGCGCCGCCCCAGCCAGTACGAAACCGCCCCCCAGCCAAGCGCGCCGATCAACATCCAGATCAGGCTGTTGAAATCAAAAACCAGCCTCAGTTGATCATCTGCAAAAGCCAGGGCCAGTGTGAGTGAGCCGGTAGCCGCAAAGCACACCATCACACGGATAACAAAAGAGAGAAATGCGCTGGGAATCATGTGCGGGGGAACAAGGTTTTATTTATCCTGGAAAAAACAGTTGAACCGCTTTCAAGTCTATTGCCATTTTAACCCACACCGGGTGGTCCAGACCGCCCATTTGGCACAATCCCGCCGCCATGGCACGGCATCACAATACTTCCAGGCAGACCCGGTAAACCTCGGCCAGCGAGGTGTCCTTGCTGCGCGCCCACTCGATGGCATTGGCGGTCAGGCTAACCATCCCTTCCTGTATGGCCAGTTTGCGCAATTCGTTACCGGCGATACCGGGTGCGATATGGCGACGGATATTCTCGTTGATTGTCAGCAGCTCATAGGCCGCCAGGCGGCCAAGATAGCCGGTGCGATTGCAACGCTCGCAGCCCTGCCCCCGGTAGAACACCTCGGTCTCCGCCACGCCCAGGCTGGTGCGGACAAAAGGATCGACCTCCTCTTCAGCCATGCAGTGGGGGCAATTGCGGCGCACCAGGCGCTGCGCAATGACCCCGATCACGGCGGATTTGAGCAGATAGGGTTCGACGCCCATTTCGATCAGGCGGGTAATGGCGCCAGGCGCATCGTTGGTGTGCAGGGTGGAGAGCACAAGATGCCCTGTCAACGCGCTTTCCACGGCGATCTTGGCCGTTTCCTCATCACGGATCTCGCCGATCATGATGACATCCGGATCGTGGCGCAAAATGTGGCGCAGCGCCTGCGGGAAGCCGAAATGGATTTGCGGCAGGATGTGGATCTGACGCATGCCCTCGAATTCGTATTCCACCGGGTCTTCGACCGTGACGATATTGAGGCTGTGCCTGGCCACCTCGCGCATGGCGGCATACAGGGTGGTGGTTTTGCCCGAACCGGTCGGGCCGGTCACCAGGATGATGCCGAAACTCTTGTTGATTAGATGGGTGAAAAGCGTTTCATCCCGCTCGCTGAAGCCAATATCCTTGATCGAGCGCAGCCCCTCGCCCTTGTTGAGGAGGCGGATCACGACACTCTCGCCGAACTGGCAGGGAATGGTTGAAATGCGCATGTCCACGATATTCTTGCCGTCCAGCATGCGCGAGCTGCCGTCCTGAGGCAGGCGGTGCTCGGCAATATTGAGCCGGCTGATGATCTTGATCCGGCTCACGATTGCCGGCAGCAGGCCTTTCTGGATCTCGCGCTTGAAAATCAGGGTGCCGTCGATGCGGTAAAGCAGGTCCACCTTCTTGCCGCCTGGCCGGATATGAATGTCCGAAGCGCGCTGGTGAATGGCTGCCAGAATGAGGTTGTCCACCAGCTTGACCACCGGGGTCTCGTTGGCGAGGCGCTCCGCTTCCTTCCAGACCTCCTGATCATCCTCGTAATAAAAATCGGAAAGCTCAAGGCGATCCAGCTCGCGTTCCTGCTCCTGCAGATCGTAGTACTTGTTGATCGCGTTCCTGATTTCATCGTGCGACGCGAAGACAGGCTCGATGGCACGCTGGGTGATAAAGCTGACCGCATGGATGGCCTCGGTATCGAGCAGATTTTCCATCGCCAGCACCAGCCGCTCGCCGTGGAACATCAGGGGAACCACATGGTGGTCTCGCACCACATCGGGCGTGACCATGGCGAGCGCCTTGTGGTCGAAATCGAAGCCGCTGAGAGAAACAATGGGCGCTCCCAGCGAACGAGCCACGGCAAGAAAGATCTGGGGCGAGGTAGCCGCCCCCCTCTCTGCAAGAATGGAGCCGAGCTTCCTGCCGGCGTGCCTGCCCTGGTAGGCAAGCGCGTCATCCAGCTGAACCTGGGTGATGATTTTTTCCTGCACCAGCAGGCTGCCGAGGGAAGCGTGGCGGAACGGCTGCCGCCCCTCCAGCATGGACTCAAGCTCGCTGGAGTTAAGAACTATCGGATGGCGCCGGGTTTCAATGCCTTCAGCATCCTGCATGAATGATTCCGCCCCCAATATGATGAGTTTAGCGCTTGGGGAATCCCGGGGAAGAGGAACCGATCTGTTCCAGGAATTCCGGGTTGAGGGTAAAGCCTTCCAGGCTTTCGCCCACGCTTTCCCGAGGCGCCTGGATTTCGACCTGGGTATTGCCGCGCGTCCCGCCCTTGCCCTTTTCCTGCGAAACGTTGCTGATCAGCCATTCCATGTCGGTGCGCGAATCGGCGTTGACCAGAGCCTCCTCACGGCTGATCCTGCCACTGGCATAAAGCTCCAGCAGGGAACGTTCGAACGTTCGGGAACCCGCATTCAGGCTCTGTTCGATGGCATCCTTGAGCTTGTCCACCTCGCCTTTCTGGATCAGCTCGGACACATAAAAAGTATTCAGCAGAATCTCGACCGCAGCCACCCGCTTGCCGTCCACGCCCTTGACCAGACGCTGGGAAATAATCCCCTTCAGCGTCATGGAAAGGTCGAGCAACAGGGACTCGCGCTCGTCTTCCGGAAAAAAACTCACAATGCGGTTGATGGCGTGATACGCGTTATTGGCGTGCAGGGTGCCGAGGCATAAATGGCCGGTCTGGGTAATGATCAGGGCCTGCTTCATGGTCGCGGTATCGCGGATCTCGCCGATCAGCAGCACATCGGGCGCCTCGCGCAGGGAATTGAGCAGGGCGGAGGCATAGGTTTCAGTATCGATCCCGATTTCACGCTGATTCACCAGCGATTTTTTGTGCTTGTGCACAAACTCGATCGGATCCTCAATGGTAAGAATATGCCCCGACTTGCTGGTATTGCGATGATCGATCATGGAAGCAAGCGTGGTGGATTTGCCTGAACCGGTTGCACCCACCACCAGGATCAGGCCGCGCTTCTCAAGCACCAGGTCTTTCAGCACCGGCGGCAGGCCGCTTTTCTCCAGCGAGGGGATCTGGTTGGTGATATAACGCGCCACCATGGCCACGCTGCCGCGCTGGCGGAACACATTGATGCGGAAGCGCCCGGCATCCGCCACCGAGAGACCGAAATTCAGCTCGGAATGCGCCTCGAAAGTCTGAATCTGCGCTTCGGTCATGAGGCCGAAGATGGCTTTCTTGACCATGGCCACGTCCAGCACCTGGGCGTTGATGGCGCGCAGTTCCCCCTCCATCTTGATATAGACCGGGGCGCCTGCGGAGATAAACAGGTCAGAAGCCTGCTTCTCCGCCATGAATTTGAAAACCGGGGCAAGATCCACTTATGTCACCTATTCCTTGGAAAGCAGGGATTTAAGAGAGCCAAACAGGCCTTTCTTGCGCTCCTTGGCTGTGCCGTCCGCCTCGGCATCCAGTCTGGCCGCATGTTCCGGGTCAAGCTGGGCATAAGCGGGTCCCATGTTGGTACGCCTGGCAACCACCATTTGTTTCATTGACTGCTGGTGGCGGCCCAGTTCAATGAAAGTGTTCGGCTTGCCCACCAGATATTTGGCGAACTCGTCCAGCATGCTTTCGTCAATTTCATCCGCATCATAAGAAAACTCGTTGACAGTCAAGCCGTTGAAATTTTTCATCGAGAGAAAAATTCTGGCCTGTTCGAAATCGGCGGCAAACTTGATATGCACCGGGATTTCATTTGCCACATTGAAGGTCGCGCGATCCAGCAGACCCTTTGCATTCTTGAACTCGGTACACTGGAATTTGAGGTTGGCCTGCCACAGATACTGCCGCTGCATTTCTATCATGGAGGGAATGTTCTTGCTGATGACAATTTCCCGCTCCGTCTTGCAGGCAAAGCGCAGATAGACAATCTTGATGAATTCTTTTTCGTCGATGCTGAAGCGGTCAGTGTTCACCACGAACCGCTCCGGGCGGAAATCATCTACCGTCCCGAATCCATCAATATAGTAGGCGCGGGTAGTGTTGGCTGAAATCGTGTTGAGATGATTGACCAGTTCCTGCAAATAAAGCTGGATTATTTTGAGCTTGGACTGAACCAGCAGAAAGCTTTGTGTCACTTCCTGCGCGCGCGCCTGGGTCAGGTTCTGCTCCCGCTCCTTGAGCGCCTGCGCTTCCTTTTTCAGATCATCCAGAAAAGCCATATACATTGCCCCGCTCTATGCAAAATCCGCTTCATTGTATGCCAAAAAACGGGGCGGGTTAACTCAGGTTATGAAGTATAATTTTTCGCTAATATTCCCTTTTCATGAATACTGATGCGCCCCTCTCCTAACGGCACGATTCCCTCAAAAAACCGCAACGACTGGAAGACCATCCGCACCCTGCTGCCCTATCTTTGGGAATTCAAGGGCCGGGTCGTTCTTGCGATTTTGTTGCTGCTGGCCGCCAAGGTCGCCAACGTGGCCGTGCCTCTGGTGCTCAAGGACATAGTCGACGCCCTTGACCAGCCGCGTGCCATGCTGGCCCTGCCGGTATTCCTGCTGCTGGCTTATGGCATGCTGCGCTTCATGTCCACGCTGTTTGGCGAACTGCGCGATGCGGTTTTTGCCAAGGCGGCCCAGCGCTCCGTCCGGCGCGTGGCCCTCAAGGTCTTCCGCCACCTGCATGAACTGGCGCTGCGTTTTCACCTGGAGCGGCAAACCGGCGGCATTTCGCGCGACATCGAGCGTGGCACACGCGGTATCGGTTTCCTGCTCAATTTCATGCTCTTCAACATTCTGCCCACCATGGTCGAGATCGGCCTGATAGCCGCCATCCTGCTGGCCAAATACGACATCTGGTTTTCCATCATCACCTTCACCACCCTGGTGGCTTACATCGTCTTCACCCTGATCATCACCGAATGGCGCATGGTGTTCCGCCGCACCATGAACGACATGGATTCCAAGGCCAACAGCCGCGCCATCGACAGCTTGCTGAACTACGAAACCGTGAAATACTTCAGCAATGAGGAATTCGAGACCCGGCGCTACGACGAAAACCTGCAAGTGTGGGAACAAGCCGCGATCCGCAACACCACCTCGCTCGCCGCCCTCAATGCCGGCCAAAGCCTTATCATCGCCATCGGCGTCACCGCGCTGATGCTGCTGGCCGGGCAAGGGGTGGTGGATGGCACCATGACACTGGGTGATCTGGTGCTGGTTAACGCCTACATGATCCAGATCTACATCCCGCTGCACTTTCTCGGCTTCGTCTACCGCGAGATCAAGCACTCTCTCGCCGACATGGAGAAAATGTTCGCCCTTGTGGAACAGCATGCCGAGGTGCAGGATCAGCCCGGCGCAGCGGAACTCAAGCTGGAACACGGCGCCATCCGTTTCGAGGAAGCCCATTTCCATTACGATGAAAAACGCCAGATCCTGCATGGCATCAGTTTCGAAGTGCCGGCAGGACAAACCGTGGCCGTGGCCGGCGCTTCCGGTGCGGGCAAATCCACCCTCTCCCGGCTGCTGTTCCGCTTCTATGATGTGACCGCCGGGCGCATCCTGATCGACGGCCAGGATATCCGCGCCGTGACGCAGAAATCCCTGCGCCAGGCCATCGGCATCGTGCCGCAGGACACCGTGCTGTTCAATGAAAGTATTTATTACAACATTGCCTACGGCCGCCCGGACGCGACACGGGAGGAAATCATCCAGGCGGCGCGTCATGCGCATATCCATGAATTCATCGAATCCCTGCCGGATCAATATGAATCCCTGGTAGGCGAGCGCGGACTGAAGCTCTCCGGTGGCGAAAAACAGCGCGTCGCCATCGCCCGCGCCATCCTGAAAAACCCGCGCATCCTGATCTTCGACGAAGCCACCTCTGCCCTGGACTCCAAATCGGAAAAAGCCATCCAGGCCGAACTGAAACAGATCGCCCATAACCGCACCACGCTAGTGATCGCCCACCGGCTTTCCACTATTGTAGAGGCCAACCAGATCCTGGTGATGGATCAAGGCCGTATCACCGAACGCGGCACCCACCTTGAACTCCTGGCGCTGCATGGTGCCTACGCCCAGATGTGGGCGCTGCAGCAACAGGAAGAATCCGAGCAACCCCTCAATGCCATTTAACCCAAGGAGCACAACATGGCCACTGTAGATCTGAATAAAGAAAATTTTTCCGATGTCATCACCGGTAACGATATAGTCGTGGTGGATTTCTGGGCGCCGTGGTGCGGCCCGTGCAAATCCTTCGCCCCAACTTATGAAGCGGTTTCAGAAAAAATCCCCGCAGTGGTATTTGCCAAGGTCAACACCGAAGTGGAACAGGAAATGGCGCACCATTTCCAGATCCGCTCCATTCCCACCCTGATGATCTTCCGCGAACAAATCATCATCTACTCCGAGCCAGGCGCCCTGCCAGGGCCTGCGCTGGAAGACATCATCGCCCAAGTCCAGGCGCTGGACATGGCGGAAGTCCATAAGCAGATCGCGGCAGAAAACGCCAAGTAGGGGCGATTTTAATCACCCCCTGGGCGGATGAATCCGCCCCTACTCGCTTACCGAGCCGCGTCCGCGCTTGATCTCGCCGCGCTGCTTCTTGGCTTCCAGGCGGCGTTTTTTTGACGCCAGCGTGGGCCGGGTGGCCACGCGTGGCTTGGGCTTTTCGGTGGCGCGGCGAATCAGTTCCACCAGGCGGCCAATCGCATCCTCGCGGTTGCGTTCCTGGGAGCGAAAGCGCTTCGCCTCGATCACCAGTTCACCCTCGGTCGTCAGGCGGCTGCCCGCCAGACGCATCAACCGGGCGCGCACATCCTCGGGCAGGTTGGGTGAATGGGCCACGTCGAAGCGCAACTGCACTGCCGTCGCCACCTTGTTGACATTCTGCCCGCCGGGCCCGGAAGCACGGATAAATTGCAGTACAATTTCGCGCTCATCGATGGCGAGCTGTGGTGTAATTCGAATCATGACTGAAGTTTAGTCCTTTCAACTCAGGCTGCAGCACCGCTAAAAAATTTTTTAACCCTTCATTTTCGGAGAAAGAAACATGAAACTGCTACGCCTTTTCACCCTGATCTTCGGCCTGTCCCTGAGCATTGGCGCATACGCAGCCAACCCTATGGTTGAAATGAAGACCAACCTTGGCAGCTTTACCCTGGAACTGTATCCGGACAAATCCCCAAAAACTGTCGAAAACTTCCTCCGCTATGTAAAAGGCGGCCTATACAAGGGCACGGTATTTCACCGCGTGATCGACAATTTCATGATACAGGGTGGCGGTTTCGACAAAAATCTGCATGAAAAAGAGACTTTTTATCCCATCCAGAATGAAGCCACCAACGGCCTGAAGAACGAGATCTACACCATTGCCATGGCACGCACCATGGACCCCCACTCCGCCTCGGCGCAGTTTTTCATCAACGCCAAGGACAACGCATTTCTCAACCATACCGCCCCCAACACGCGCGGCTGGGGCTATGCCGTGTTCGGCAAGGTCGTCAAAGGCCAGGAAGTCGTCATGAAAATCGCCAAGGTCAAAACCGGCCCGCGCGACCCCTTACCCTCCGATGTGCCGCTGGAAAACGTGGTGATCGAGGATGTAAAACTACTGCCTTGATTCCCCCCCAATTAACCACGGAGAACACGGAGAGCACGGAGTAACAAAGTTTGTCAGGCTTGCTTGGCCACCCCTCCACAAGGTGGAACCTTAAGGAAGCACTGATTTAATCGTCATTGCGAGAAGCGAAGCGCCGAAGCAATCTGTAACTTGTTGATTACCGAAGGACAAGATTGCTTCGCTGTGCTCGCAATGACGGGGCTACGGAATAAATCAGCGGTTCCTTAAAAAACCCGAGATTGTCTTTTCTCCGTGCTCTCCGTGCTCTCCGTGGTTTGCAACTGATTTTAAAGTTGAAATGACACCCGCCATCTACACCTGGCCCTACATTCTCGGCATCGCCCGGGAACATAAAAAGGAACTGATCGCCGCCCACGTCATCGCCGTTTTCGCGGCGCTGGCGAGCGTGCCGATCCCGCTCCTCATGCCGCTGCTGGTGGACGAAGTGCTGCTGCATCAGCCCGGCGTCATGGTTGGCTGGATCAACAGCCACTTTCCTGCCGCCTGGCACGGCCCGCTGCTGTATGTCGGCGCCATCCTGGCGATCACGGTGGTACTGCGGCTGGTCGCCGCCATGCTGGGGGTATGGCAGACGCGCAATTTCACCCTCATCGCCAAGGATGTTTCCTACCGCCTGCGTGAAGGCCTGCTGCAGCGCCTCAAGCGCATCGCCATGTCGGAGTATGAAACCCTGGGCAGCGGCGCGGTGGCCTCCCATTTTGTTACCGACCTTAACGCCGTGGACGACTTCATCGGCGCCACGGTCAGCAAATTCCTGGTGGCGCTGCTCTCCATTATCGGCACGGCGGCCATCCTGCTATGGATGCACTGGCAGCTCGCACTGTTCATCATGTTCATGAACCCGGTGGTGATCTACTTCACCACCGTGCTGGGCAAGAAAGTCAAAACCCTCAAGAAGAAGGAAAACAGCGCCTTCGAACTATTCCAGCAGGCGCTCACCGAAACCCTCGACGCCATCCAGCAGATCCGCGCCGCCAACCGCGAGGAGCATTACATCAGCCGCGTGCTGGAACGGGCGCGCGGCATCCGCACCCACGCCGCTGCGTTCTCGTGGAAAAGTGATGCCGCCAGCCGCCTGTCTTTCATGGTTTTCCTCATCGGCTTTGACATTTTCCGCGCCATCAGCATGCTGATGGTGGTGTTCTCCAACCTCACGGTGGGCGAGATGATGGCGGTGTTCGGCTACCTGTGGTTCATGATGGCGCCGGTGCAGGAAATCCTCGGCATACAATATGCCTATTTCAGCGCCAAGGCTGCCCTCGGCCGGATCAACCGCCTCATGGAGCTGGACGAGGAGCCGCACTACCCCGCCCTGCACGACCCCTTCAGCGGCAAGCACACCGTGGGCGTGCGCATGGAAAACATCTCCTTCCGCTACGGCGATGGCCCGCTGGTGCTCAACGACGTCAACCTCGACATCAAACCGGGAGAAAAGATCGCCCTGGTGGGCGCCTCGGGCGGCGGCAAATCCACCCTGGTGCAGGTTATCCTCGGCCTCTACCCCACCGAATCCGGCACGCTTTATTTCGACAACATCCCGGTGACGGAAATCGGCATGGAAGTGGTGCGCCAGCACGTTGCTACGGTTTTACAGCATCCGGCCATCTTCAACGACACGGTGCGCGCCAACCTCACCATGGGCTGCGACTGCCCCGATACGGAACTATGGCAGGCGCTGGAAGTGGCGCAGCTCAAGGACATGGTGGAACAGCTTCCCAAAGGGCTGGACACCATCGTCGGCCTTCAGGGCATCCGCATCTCCGGCGGCCAGCGCCAGCGCCTCGCCATTGCCCGCATGATCCTGGCCAAACCCCAGGTGGTTATCCTCGACGAAGCCACCTCCGCCCTGGACGCGGAAACAGAAGCCAGACTGCATAAAGCACTGCGGGCATTCCTGCAGGACCGCACCACGATTATCGTCGCCCACCGCCTCTCCGCGGTGAAACAGGCAGACCGCATCTACGTGTTCGAGGATGGCCACATCATCGAGGAAGGCGCCCACGAGGAGCTGCTGAAAAGTGAAGGGCTTTACAGCCGGCTGTATGGGCAGTTACAGCATTAAGCCCGCGTAGGGCGCAATAACCAACGGGCATTGCGCCGAACGAAAAATCTCCCGATACTCGCCCCATGCCAGAAAATCGGCGCGCCTGGCACTTGGGCGGCGCAGAAACCGCCCTCGGTAATTTGAACTGACTGGAGACGAAATCATGCTTGTTGCCGACCTTCCACCTGTTCCGGCTCAGGAAACACCCATCGTATGGGTGCAGACGGTGCCTCGCTCCGGGGAAGATGGGGCTCGCCTGGAGGGTGTGCGGAACGAGGCCACATGCGGCGCAATGCCCGTTGGTTATTGCGCCCTACGCGGGCTGTCCGATTACCACCTGGTGTTCGGCACCGCGCAAAGTGACACCCTCACCGGCTCGGCCAACAAGGACTACCTCTTTGGCGGCGGCGGGGGCGCAGGCGACGACACCCTGAACGGCAGCGCGGGGGCGGATCAGCTCTTCGGCGGCGATGACGGCGACACCCTCGACGGTGGCGACGGCAGCGACAAGCTCTTTGGCGACGATGGCGATGACGTGCTGACCGGCGGCACGGGCAGTGACCTGCTGCAAGGCGGCGCAGGCGATGACACATACCGCTTCTCGTCAGGCGACGGCGTCGATGTGATCCGCGACGCGGATGGGCAAGGCAGCATCGAGTTCGATGGCCAGGCGCTCAGCGGCGGCAAGAAACTCGCCGACGGCTACTGGATCTCGGACGACAAGCAGTTCACTTTTACGCAGGTGGAAAATAGCGACGGCGGCAACGACCTGGTCATTTCACGCCGGGGGCAGAATGACGGCATACGCATCCAGAACTGGCAGGCAGGCCAGCTCGGCATCACCCTGGATGACACGCCGGCGGACAAAGACCAGCCCGCCTTCCAGGTCACCGGCGACCAGAAACCTGTTGCCGATGGCGAAGGCAACTACAGCTATGACAGCTACGACAACGTCGTGACCACGGGCGAAGCGCAGCCGGGGTTTGCGGATGTGATCTTCGGCTCGAATGATAACGACAAGCTCTCCGGTGGCGAGGGCAATGACGGCATCTCCGGCTATATGGGCGATGACGAGATCGACGGCGGCGCGGGCGACGACCTGCTCTCCGGCGGCGCCGGACAGGACCATATTCTGGGGGGCGCCGGCAACGACTACATCTTTGCCGGCGGGACCTACAACGGCACGCGCGTCAAAGACCCGAATGATGACCCCTATGTACCGCCGCCCAATTCCAGGATCGTCGGCGCGACCTGGGCGGTGTATCCCTCCGAGGTGGTGCTCGACGGCGAGCCTACCACCGTTGACACCATTCAATCGGTGGGGAACGATGGCATGCCCTCCTCCCCCAGCAGCCGTCTGTGGCCTGCCGGAAAATTGACACAGAAACTGCTGACGCCAAGCGAAACCTGGGCCATGCAGGCCACCAATGAAGGCCGATACAAGGCTGCTGCATAAGCCCCCCTAAATTCAAGCATATCGATATCGAACAGGAGCATCGCCATGGCTTTTAAGAATGAATATGTCCCGCCCACACGGAGTTTCTTTAGTGGTGTGCTCAACTTTTTGCGATTGCGGGGAAGAAAGCGGTTCAAGCTCACCAAATTTTCGCGCATGTTTTTTGCGATCTTCGTCATCGGCACGGCCGCTTTGCCTGCCTGCGGCAAAGGCATTGACACTGCCGAATGGACCGAGGAGATCAAACTAAGCGACGGCAGCACGGTCGTGGTTTGGAGAAAAGCACGAGCCAAGAGTAGTGGATTCCCAGATTCGTCGCGTGGCGCGAATATCGATTTCGAACTCCGCTATGACCCCGAAAGAATCTATTGGAAAGGTGCTGCTGGCATCTACAGCTCTTTGATGAGCTTCGACCGCGTGGATGGCGCGTTTTATCTCGTGAGATACGCACAAACCATTCAGGCATGTTCCACGAGGAAGCCCGAAGATTACGCCATTCAAATACTGAGATGGAGAAATGGGCAGTGGGTTGAAATTGCTCAATCGGAAACCCCTCTGGATCGCATTCGAATGAACCTGTCTCACAGCCCATGGGGACACAACCCAGAGGACGACACCAAAGGGCTGCTAAGACTCAATGGGCAAGACGACCGTCCATATGACCGGCACAACAGGAGCGCCCGCGACAATAGAACAAATCCGGAGACTATTAAGACCTTCTTTGAACGCTCAGCCATTGATCCACGCACTAAGCAACGAGCGCAGGATCTGTTTCGCTGGAATCTGCATTTCTGTGGTTACTGGCAAAAGAAAATTCCGGTAAGCGTTAATCCCAGCCGAGAGGAAACGCTCAAACGACTCGAAGAAGCCAAGAAAAGACTCAATGCTGGCAAAGACAATAACTCATCTCAGGATCGCTGATCATGACCACCACCATCGAATATGCACTGCTTTCTGCCAATGTTTATGGCAACAAATCCGAGATAACCGCACCAGACGATCCCGTCCGCACAACGCAGAACACCCTACCCGTTCCAGACGGTTGGGATGTGCTGGATCAACAGTTCCGAAGCGGCGGCTTCATGGCAACAGCCTACCAGCGTGGAAACGAAATCGTAATTTCCTACGCAGGGACCACTGACGAGGATTCGCTTGATTGGATCACTGGCAATGTCCCCGCCGGTACTGGTGCCACGCTGGCGCAGCCCGCGTAGGGCGCAATAACCAACGGGCATTGCGCCGAACGAAAAATCTCCCGATACTCGCCCCATGCCTGATTATTGACGCGCCTGGCACCCGGGCGGCGCTGAAACCGCCCTCGGTAATTTGAACTGACAGGAGACGAAATCATGCTTGTTGCCGACCTTCCACCTGTTCCGGCTCAGGAAACGCCCATCGTATGGGTACAGACGGGTGCCTTGCTCCCCGGAAGATGGGACTCGCCTGGATGGCGTGCGGAACGAGGCTACATGCGGCGCAATGCCCGTTGGTTATTGCGCCCTACGCGGGCTGACTTCTCTGTGCTCTCTGTGAACTCTGTGGCTTGAACTGAGGTTTTAGGATAAACGTCATTACATCGTAGGCCGGGTTTTCTCGCCACAGCGAGCTGCTTCTTCCCGCCACCCGTCACCGGACTAGCGTGCGCCCAGCGAGAAATTAACCCGGCTGCGTTTTCCCTGATCCGCCGCTTTTTCCTGACCTGATTGTGCACCCTGGGTGGTCACGATGAATACCCGCTCCGGCTCCACCTTGCCTTCGTTGATCAGGTATTCCTTGGCTTCGAGGGCGCGGTGATTGACCAGCTCGCGCAGATCGTCGTCATCCACCTGAAAATGCGCGAGCATCAGTTTTTCCATGTCCTCCACCGGAAGATCCTTGGCTAGGCCGACAAGATTGCGCGGCTTGTTGGGAATTTTTTCCTGCTTGTACGCCTTGGCCAGGTACTTTGCATATTCCGCCGGCTCGATCTTGATCTGGTCGAGCGCGGCAAGATCAGTCCTCTTGTCATGAAGTTCGTTGAATTTCTGGGTCTTGACCTTGCGTTCGAGCATGACGCGCTTCAGCCCTTCCCGGTCCGGCTCGGGATCCACCTGCCCGGCGATGTCGAGCTTGAGACCGGGACGGTCGTGCAGCGCCTTGGCGATATTGCCAAGCTTGCTCTCGCCAGCAGCGGAAATCTCGGCCCGGCCATAATCGTATTCCATGAAGGCCAGTTCCTCGCCGCCGCCAAACAGGCTGCCGATCAGGGCGAACGGGGCGGTTACCGCCTTCACGATGAGATTCACGATCACCTTGATGATGATGCCGCCAACGCTGAACTGGGGATCATCCAGCGAACCGGCAATCGGCAGGCTGATGTCGATATTGCCATTGCGATCCTTGAGCAGCGCCACTGCCAGCATCACCGGCAACTTGGTGGCGGTGGGGCTTTCCACCTTGTCGCCAAATGTCAGTTGATTGAGGATGAGGTGATTCTCGGCAGCCAGCTTGCGGTTCTCGATCGTGTATTTCACATCGAAGGACAGCTTGCCTTTCTGGATGCCATAGCCCGCGTATTTGGAGGAATAGGGCGTCAGGGAGGAAAGCTCGAAATCATTCAGATTGGCCAGCAGATCGAGCGCCAGATTGCCCGACAGGGGATTGATCGTACCGCTGATGTCCAGCCGCCCCTGATTGTCCACCCGGCCCTTGAGCGCCACTTCGGCGAGGGTGCTGGCATCCGACGAGAGCCCCTTGACCGTGCCCCCCAGCCCGGTCAGATGCGCCGAATAATTGGGCTGAATGAAGTGGTCGGAAAAATCCACCTGACCGTTCTTCATGATGAGCCTGGCGATGCTGATGCGCGGCTTGTCTGCCGCTGCCACGGCAGGTTTTGGCGGTGTGTCCGCAGCGCTCTCAGCCGGAGCTTTTGCAGCCGTTTTGGGGTTTTGCTCTTTCACGATCTGTTGCAGATTCAGGCTGCCGTCGGGGTGAATGACCAGCAGCGAGTAGAAATCCGCCAGCGCAACCTCGGCGATACTGATGCGCAGCGGCAGGGTGGCGACATGGATGCGCCTGAAGTTCAAACGGTTCCACTTCAGGAAGTCCTCTTCATCCAGCTTGTCGATGGCAGCCAGGCGATCCAGGCTGGCATCACCTGCAAACGAGACCCTTGGCGCCTCCTTGCCCTCGTCCGCCACCTTGAGCTCGCCTTTGGCCGAGGCGGCGCCATCGGTAAGGGTGATATTGAGCTGCCCGGTAAAGTACGGCTGGAAAGGCTTCAGCTTGATGCCCTTGAGATCCAGCGCCAAGCGCGTGGCCAGCGGGTTGATGCCGAGTTCGCCCGCAGCCGACACGGCGCCGCTCTTGTTGAGATTCAGTGCCAGCGCCAGCTTGGCCTGACGGTCTTTCTGGCTGGAGAGATTCTCCGCGTCAATGCCGATATTTTCCGCGTTGAGAGCGATGGGATCATCCATGGAGGCATCGGAGAACTGGACGCCATACCCGGCCAGGGATAGTTTCCGCACTTCAAACTGGAACGGGGTCTGCGGCCGGGGCGCTTCATTGGCGGCCGCTTTGCCCGGCCCGGCGCTGAATGTTTCGGCCACGTCCATTGCGCCGCCCTTGCCGCGCCGCAGCACAATCCTGCCCCCCGGACTGGACAGCTCGCCCAGCGTCACGCTGCGTTTGCCCAGATCCAGCGCAATGTCCTTGAGCGCAAAGGCAGCAATGTCGATAAAGGCTTCTTTCTCGTTGGTGCGCTGCAAGCGCAGAGCCGTCACATTCAGCGCCGGTTGCAGCAATACCGGCGCCGCGCCGGCATAATCCAGCTCGCTGCCGCTCAGCCTGATTTCCCCGGCGCTGGCAGTCACTTCATGTCCCTCGTTGAGCGCCAGATGGAGCTCGGGCCGCTTCAGGCTGAGGCTTTTTAGGCGGACTTTCCTGTGCAGCAGGTCTGCTGAAAGAAGCTCCACCGCCAGCAGCGAGAAGCGCGCCAGTGCCTTCTCCCTGCCCTGCATCACCACGGCATCGCGCAACGCGGCCGTGCCGGAAAGGGTGATGGCCGGCGGCTGTTCCGGCGGCTGCGCGAAGCTAATGTTGAGCTTTGCATCCAGGAACGCGGAAGGCACAGCGATTTTCTGCTGCAGCGGGATATATTCGAAATAACGCGCCACGTCGAGATTGGCAAGCTCCAGCGCAACAACGCTTTCATGATTCTTGCTGAAGGGCTTCATCTTTCCCGCCAAGTGCAGCGCCGAGCCATTGATCCGGGCGGAAAAATCCGGCTGGACATAAATCTCGGCCTGATAGGCCAGATTGGACAGGAACGGGATGCTGAACTGGATATCCGAAACCGTGTGCAGGGCCTGCTTGGGCCGGTCATCGAACTCGACCTTGCCGCCCTGGAGCTGGATATTGTTGAGGGAATACCTGGCCGGCGGGTCTTCCGAGGGCTTGAGCAACTCGGCCAGGATGTCGTCCACGTTGTAGGACGCATCCTCGCGCCGCACGATTCTGAGATACGGCGACTTGACCTGGATGGCGTGCAGCACCGGCGCGCCCTTGAACAGGGAAGCCGATTCCAGGTTGGCGTACAGTTCCTCGATGGCAAAAAAGGGCGGGCTGCCGCCCTGCTCCGACATGGAGAAACCCTTGACGAGCAGCGACAGCTTGAGCGGGTTGATGCTCACTTCCTGGATCGCCACCGTGCGGTGAAATTTCTCGCCCAGGGCTTTGGCCGCAAAATGCTTGACCAGCGGCGGCAGCGCCAGAAAGCCCAGCACGACGAAGACAATAAAACCGCCCCCGGCCCACAGCAGCACTTTTTTCAGATTTATCCGCTGAATGAAGTTATGCGACGACATCATTCCCTCCTTATCCAGCCACCACGGGAATCTTGCCTATCCGGCCCCGCCATTCCGCCGGACCGGTATCGTGCACCGAAGTGCCGCCAGCATCCACCGCCACGGTCACCGGCATGTCCTGCACCACGAATTCGTAAATCGCCTCCATGCCCAGGTCCGCGAAGGCGATAACCCTGGCCGACTTGATCGCCTTGGCCACCAGGTAGGCCGCGCCGCCGACCGCCATGAGATAGACCGCCTTGTGCCTGCGGATGCTCTCGATTGCCGCCGGGCCGCGCTCCGCCTTGCCGATCATGCCGATCAGCCCGGTTTTGTCGAGCATCATGTCGGTGAACTTGTCCATGCGCGTGGCCGTGGTGGGGCCGGCCGGGCCGACCACTTCGTCGCGCACCGGGTCGACCGGGCCGACATAGTAGATGAAGCGATTGGTGAAATCCACGCCCGCTGGCAGCCTCTCCCCCCTGGAAAACAGCTCGGCGATGCGCTTGTGGGCGGCATCGCGGCCAGTGAGCAGTTTTCCCGTCAGCAGCAGGGCTTCGCCCGGCTTCCAGGTGGCGATTTCCTCGCGCGTAACCGTATCCAGATTGACGCGCCGTGCATCGGGGTGGGGCTGCCAATCCACTTTCGGCCATTCTGCGAGAGAGGGCGGCGTCAATACAGCCGGTCCGCTGCCATCGAGGGTGAAATGAATGTGGCGGGTGGCGGCACAGTTGGGGATCATGCCGACCGGCAGGCCGGCGGCATGGGTCGGATAGTCCCTGATTTTTACATCCACCACGGTGGTGAGGCCGCCCAGCCCTTGCGCGCCAATGCCCAGCGCGTTGACCTTTTCGTACAGTTCCAGCCGCAGTTCCTCGACCCGGTTACTGGGTCCGCGTGCCTGCAATTCGTGAATATCCACCGGCTCCATCAGGGCTTCCTTGGCCAGCAGCATGGCCTTTTCCGCCGTACCGCCAAGGCCGATGCCCAGTATCCCCGGCGGGCACCAGCCCGCACCCATGGTGGGGACGGTTTTCAGCACCCAGTCCACCAGACTGTCCGAGGGATTGAGTATCGTGAATTTTGATTTGTTCTCCGATCCGCCACCCTTGGCCGCGACCGTGATTTCCACCTTGTCGCCGGGAACAATCTCGTAATGGATCACCGCCGGGGTGTTGTCGCGCGTGTTCCTGCGCGCCCCTGCCGGGTCGGCCAGCACCGAGGCGCGCAAAATATTGTCCGGATTGGTGTAGGCGCGATGCACGCCCTCATTGACCATGTCGCTGACGCCCATGCCTGCTTCCCAGCGCACCTCCATGCCCACCTTGACGAAAGCAACCACGATGCCCGTGTCCTGACAGATGGGGCGGCGCCCTTCCGCGCTCATGCGCGAGTTGGTGAGTATCTGGGCGATGGCATCTTTTGCGGCGGGAGACTGCTCACGCTCGTAGGCCTCGCCCAGCGCCTTGATGTAATCGAGCGGATGGTAATAGGAAATGTATTGCAGTGCATCTGCAATGCTGGCGATGAAATCTTCCTGCCTGATAATGGTCATGATTAGCTCTTATTGCTGTTCCAACATGCGTCGGACCACGGTGTTGAAAGGTTCGATCCACTCCGGGGAAAATTGTTTATCACACGCATTCACTTCGGCAATGGCCCTCAATAGGGAGCGCTTGTGGCCGCGCGCATCATGCTTGAGGGTAACCGCTTCGAACGCGTCCACAATGGCAAGAATTTTGGCGCCGTCGCAAATTTTATCGTCCCTGCTTCCATTCGGATAGCCCGCCCCATCCGGCATTTCATGATGCTGTAATACCATTTCCGCCGCTTCCTGCCAGCCTTGCATGCGCTCGACAAGACCAGCGGCAAAGCCGGGGTGCGCTTGCAGAACGCGGCGCTCTTCCTCGCTGACCTTCCCCGTCTTGAGCCAGACCGATTCGGGCAGGAACATCATCCCGATATCGTGCATGAAAACAGCGGCTTCCAGTTGCGTAGCGTCTACCGGGGACCCAGCCGCCCGGTTGGTTTCAAGCGCAAGTTCCAGAATGCGCCCGGTACGCCCCTGAAGCAATGGCGAACGCGCTTCATACTGCTTTGCCAGGGAGTGAAAAAACTGCAAATCCGGAAGAATGTGATCTGTCACCGTGGGCTGTGCGGGCACTTTACCCGCTTTTGCCTTGAGCGTTTCCTGCGGCCGAAAACCCGTCACTGCCTGAATCGTCTGTGCCGCAAGACGATCCAGTCCGGACTGCTGCGCCTGGCACAGGCTCTCCAGACCCTCCATCAGTTCGACCAGTTTCAGATGGCCCAGCGGCTTCTTCGCCACCAGTGCCTCGGTGGCCAGTTCAAGTCGGTCCACAGCCAGCAGAATGATCTCTCCCAGCATCCTTGAATAACGTAGCTCCCCAGAGCGCAGGCGCGTGAGCAGCGACTCGATCGGATGGGCGATCAACGCGGCCATCTCCACCTTGCACATCGCAGCGTCACCCTTGATGTTATGCATGGCGCGAAAGATGTCGGCGATCACCACCCGGTCCGTTGGCGCCTGAGCCAGGCGCGCCATGTTGCGCTCGATATCCGGCGCCCGGTCGGTCAGTGCTTCGGCAAATTCGAGCAGCGCCTCCCTGTCCTGCACCCGTGGATTACTCAAAGCCTGAATATTTGTCATGCTGTTATCTTTGTGGACAATGATCCAGCCACTTTGCACCGCGGCGCCAGCAAGGTCAACACGTAGCGAAGCTGGACAGGCATGCCTCAGTTTGCTAGCTTCAGGCACATTATCCGCGCACGGAACCATCCCCATGAACGCCCAATTCCAGGATTTCGGCCACGGCATCACGGCCATCGATTCGCTTTTCGTGCGTCCGCGCCTGGCCGCCATCCATCTGATCGAGGAAGGAGGCCAGGCCGCCATCATCGACACCGGCACCAACCATTCCCTGCCCCATGTGCTGGAGGTGCTACGCACCAAGGGGCTCTCGCCGCAGGATGTGACCCATGTCATCGTCACTCACGTTCATCTGGATCACGCCGGTGCGGCAGGCTTGATGCTGCAACAGTTCCCCAATGCGCGGCTGGTGGTTCACCCGCGCGGGGCGCGCCACATGATCGACCCGGCCAAGCTGGTGGCCGGTGCTTGCGCGGTGTACGGGGAAGCCGCCGTCCGGCAGACCTATGGAGAAATCATCCCGGTGGCCACAGAGCGCGTGCTCGAAGCGCCGGACAACTTCGAACTCGATTTCAACGGCCGCAAACTGCTTTTCCTCGACACGCCCGGCCATGCCCGCCACCACTTCTGCATCTGGGACGAACGCAGCCGTTCGCTCTTCAGCGGCGATACGTTCGGGATTTCCTACCGCGAATTCGACGTCGCAGGGCGCGAATTCATCTTCCCCACCTGCACGCCGGTGCAGTTCGAACCCGATGCGGCGCACGCCTCGATTGATCGCATCATGGACCTGCACCCCTCCTGCATCTACCTCACCCACTACGGCCCCGTTACCCAGCTGGAACGGCTGGCGGCCGGCCTGCACCGCATGCTGGATGCGTTTGTGGCTCTGGGATGCCAGCTGCGCGACGTGAAGGAAAGACGCCACGAGCGCCTCAAGGCAGGCGTGGAAGAAATCATGCTGCAGGCCCTGCAGACCCATGGCTGCGATCTGCCGCTGGAAGAAATCAGCAGGCTGCTGGGCATGGATTTCGAGCTCAATGCCCAGGGCATCGGGGTGTGGCTGGATAAACCTGTAAAAACGAATTAACCACGGAGAACACGGAGAACACGGAGAACACGGAGTAAAAACAATAGATTGCATGATATTTGGCATTCACCCGATCGGTGAGGCCATAAATGACCGCAAACTGCCTTTCTCCGTGTTCTCCGTGAACTCCGTGGTTATCGAACTGCGGTTTCTAGGAAATCGCGCTAGCCCAGCGCCCGCAACAGCCCCTTCGCCTTGGCCCGCGTTTCCGCCAGTTCGCGTTCCGGCTCGGAATCGGCGACGATGCCGGCCCCGGCCTTGAAGCTGAGTCGCTCCCCGGACAGCATGAAAGTGCGGATCAGAATGTTCAGGTCCATGCTGCCGTCGTGATTTACATAACCCATGCTGCCGGTGTAGGCCTGGCGGGGGCTGGCTTCCAGTTCGGCGATGATCTGCATGGTGCGGACCTTGGGGCAACCGGTGATGGTGCCGCCTGGAAACAGGGCGCGCAGCACCTGCCCTGGCGTCGTGCCGGGGCGCAGGCGCCCGCGCACGCTGGATTCGATGTGATGGACATGGGTATAGCTCTGCACCGCCATCAGTTCGTCCACCCGCACGCTGCCCGGCTGGCAGATGCGTCCCAGATCGTTGCGTTCCAGATCCACCAGCATGATGTGCTCGGCGCGTTCCTTGGTGCTGGAGAGCAGCGCCTGGCGCAGCCTGGCATCCTCTTCCGGTAAAGAAGCACGGGGATGCGTCCCGGCGATGGGGCGGGTCTCGATTTCGCCGCCCCGGATGCGCGCCAGGCGCTCCGGCGACGAACTGATGATCTGGCAGCCGCCGAAATCGGCAAGCCCGGCGAAGGGTGCCGGATTGCGCTCACGCAAAACGGCATACAGACTGGCCGCGCTACCCTGTTCCAGCCGGGCTTGCCAGCGCCGCGCCAGATTGACCTGAAACACGTCACCGTCCCGGATATAACGCTTGATCCGGGACACGCCCTGCAGGAATTGATCAGGGTCTTCCTCAGCCAGATCGGCTACCTTGATGGACGCGGGGTGAAAAGGAACAGTGCGGTAAAGATCCTCCTGCAACTGAGTCAACAGATTTTCATATCCCGCTTCCGCCACCCACCAGCTCTGCATGTTTTCACGGTCCACCAGCACCGCCGCGGGGATGCGCGTCAGCCAGGCCAGTGGAAAACCATCGTTCGCGGGCCGGACATCAACTGACGGCTCCATCTCATGCAGCAGCTCATAGCCGCAGAACACGAACCAGCCGCCGCGAAAAGGCAGATGCGACGCCGATTCATCCGCCCCGGCCTGCGCTCCGGCTTCGCGCCATAGCTTGTCCAGGGACGGCAGAAAATCCGGGGCGGCGCCATGAAACGGATAATGCAGTTGCGGAAAGGCAAACAGAATATCCCAGCGGCCGGTGCCGCCGAGACTCTGCAACAGATAGGGGTAACGCTGCCGGTTCAGCTCATGCAAGGCCAGCAGATCGGGCGGCGTGCCGGTTAATGCGATGGCCGGCACTTGGCGCCCGAAGGGAGAGGGTTAAACGCGGCGGAACACCAGCGAACCGTTGGTGCCGCCAAAACCGAAGTTGTTCTTCAGCGCCACGTCGATTTTCATCTTTCTTGCCGTGTTGGCGCAGTAGTCCAGATCGCACTCGGGATCCTGCTCGAAGATGTTGATGGTGGGTGGAGAAATCTGGTTGTGCACGGCAAGCACGGTCAGCACCGACTCCAGACCGCCTGCGCCACCCAGCAGGTGGCCGGTCATGGATTTGGTGGAGTTGACCACCAGCTTGCGCGCGGCATCGCCAAAAGCCAGCTTGATGGCCTCGGTTTCGTTCTTGTCGCCCAGCGGCGTGGAAGTGCCGTGGGCATTGACGTAATGGACTTCATCCGGATTGACGCCAGCATCACGCAGGGCGTTGGCCATGGAGCGTTTCGGCCCGTCGGTATCGGGCGCGGTCATGTGATAGGCATCGCCGCTCATGCCAAAGCCGGCCAGTTCGGCGTAAATCCTGGCACCGCGTGCCTTGGCATGCTCATACTCTTCCAGCACCAGCACACCGGCGCCTTCGCCCAGCACGAAGCCATCCCGCCCCTTGTCCCAGGGCCGGCTTGCCGTCGCGGGATCATCGTTGCGCGAGGAAAGCGCCTTGGCGGAAGCAAATCCGCCAACTGCCAGGGGCGATACGCTCGATTCGGCACCGCCGCAAACCATCACGTCCGCATCGCCGTAGGCGATGGTACGTGCGCTAATGCCAATCGCGTGCAGACCGGTGGTGCAGGCTGTCACCACGGCAATATTGGGGCCTTTCAGGCCAAACATGATCGACAGGTTGCCCGAAATCATGTTGATGATGGTGCCCGGGATGAAGAACGGCGAAATCTTGCGCGGACCGCCTTCCAGATAGGTGTTGTGAGTATCTTCGATCATCGGCAAGCCGCCGATGCCCGAACCGATATTGACCCCGATACGGTCAGCATTTTCCGGCGTGACTTCCAGGCCGCAGTCCCGGAACGCCTCCATGCCAGCCACCATGCCGTAATGGATAAAAATATCCATGCGGCGGGCTTCCTTGGCAGAAAGATACTGGGTGACGTCAAAATTCTTTACTTCACCAGCGATTTGGGAAGCAAAGGCGGAAGCATCGAAGCGGGTGATCCGGGTGATACCGGATTTGCCAGCGACGATGTTGCTCCATGTCTCGCCGACCCCGATACCGACCGGGGATACTGCGCCCAATCCGGTGATGACTACTCTGCGTTTAGCCAAGGTGACTCCGTTACCGGGTTAAAACAGGGAATTACTTGGGATGGGCGTTGATGTAATCAACAGCCTGTTTCACGGTGGTGATTTTTTCCGCTTCTTCGTCAGGAATTTCGCAGTCGAACTCTTCTTCCAGCGCCATCACCAGTTCAACGGTGTCGAGGGAATCCGCACCCAGATCGTCAACGAAGGAGGAATCGATCTTGACTTCGGCTTCGTTCACGCCCAGTTGCTCGGCCACAATTTTCTTAACGCGCAGTTCGATGTCGCTCATCTTTAATTTCCTTTGTGTTGATGTTGGGGTCCAGCAAAAAATTCGCCGTATTTTAACAGACTTTGCACGCCACACCAATGGCGCGGAAAGCCGCGTCAATCCATATACATGCCGCCGTTGACATGCAATGTCGTGCCTGTGACATAACCCGCCTGGGGCGAAGCCAGGAAGGTCACGGCGGCGGCAATGTCTTCAACCTGGCCAAGACGCCCCAGCGGGATGTGGGCCAGCAGGCCATTGCGCTGGTCTTCGGACAGGGCGCGCGTCATGTCGGTATCGATGAAGCCGGGCGCCACGCAATTGACCGTGATGTTGCGGCTGCCAACTTCGCGTGCCAGGGATTTGGAAAAGCCGATGATGCCCGCCTTGGCAGCAGCATAATTGGTCTGACCCGCATTGCCCATGGTGCCGACCACCGACGCGATGCTGATGATGCGGCCATAGCGCGCCTTCATCATGGCGCGCAGCACTGCCTGGCTCATGCGGAACACCGATTTCAGGTTGGTTTCCATGATCGCGTCCCACTCATCTTCCTTCATGCGCATCAGAAGATTGTCGCGGGTGATGCCGGCATTGTTGACCAGGACGGCAATCTCGCCGAACTGCTTCTGAATCGCTTCCAGCACGGCGGCGACCTGCGCCTTGTCGTTCACGTCCAGCGCAAAGCCTGCGCCCTTGATGCCCGCCTCTTTCAGGTAGGCAGAAATCTTTTCCGCTCCGCTCTCGCTGGTGGCAGTGCCGATCACGGTTGCGCCATTCTTTCCCAGATCGAGTGCAACCGCCTGACCGATTCCCCGGCTGGCGCCAGTCACCAGCGCGACTTGTCCTTGCAGCATATTCATTTTCCTCAGATTGACTTGGCTTGTTCCAGCGCTGCCGCATCGGTCAGCGCCAGTCCCTGCAGATCGGCAACTATGCGTTTATTCAAACCGGCCAGCACCTTGCCCGGGCCGCACTCGGCGACATGCGTCACGCCCGCGGCTGCAAGCGCCTGCACGGTCTCAACCCAGCGCACCGGCATGTAAAGCTGACGCACCAGCGCATCCTTGATTTCCACCGCGCCGCTGTAGCTCCTGACATCGGCGTTGTGCAATACCGGCACCTGGGGCGTCTGCATGGCAACAGATTGCAGATAAGCCGCCAGTTTCTCCGCTGCCGGTTTCATCAGGCTACAATGCGAAGGCACCGAGACCGGCAGGGGCAGCGCGCGTTTTGCGCCCCTGGCCTTGGCCAGTTCCATGCCGCGTTCCACGGCAGCCTTGCTGCCTGCGATCACCACCTGGCCGGGCGAGTTGAAATTGACGGCTTCCACCACCTCACCCTGAGCCGCCTCGGCGCACACCGCGCGCACGGCATCATCGTCGAGCCCGAGAATCGCCGCCATGCCGCCCACGCCTTCAGCCACCGCCTCCTGCATCACCTGCGCGCGGTAGCGCACCAACGGCAGCGCATCGGCAAACGACAAGGCACCAGCAGCCACCAGCGCGGTATATTCTCCCAAGCTGTGGCCCGCCATGAATTCCGGCTGCCTGCCGCCTATTTCCTGCCAGGCGCGATACACCGCCACACCGGCGCTCAGCATCACGGGCTGGGTATTGATGGTCTGATTGATCGTTTCAACCGGACCGGCCGTCACCATCTGCCACAAATCCAGTTTCAGGGTCTCGCCCGCTTCTTCAAAAGTTTTACGCACCACCGGCAGCGCGTCGAAGCCCTGCATCATCCCAACCGACTGGGAGCCCTGACCGGGAAAAACAAATGCCAATTTCATATTTATCCTTTAGCTATCAGCTATCAGCCATCAGCCATCAGTGAGAAACGCCGTCTAATGTCACAGCTGACGGCTGATAGCTGACCGCTGAAGGCTATTTCACCAGCGCACCAGCGCCGAGCCCCAGGTAAAACCGCCGCCGACACCTTCCATCAGGATGGTTTCGCCGGGCTTGATCCTGCCTTCGCGCACTGCGGTATCCAGCGCCAGCGGAATGGAAGCCGCCGAAGTATTGCCATGGCGGTCCACGGTCAGCACCACGCGTTCCATGGGCAAGCCCAGTTTTTTTGCGGTGGCCTGGATAATGCGGATATTGGCCTGATGCGGCACCAGCCAGTCAATGTCGGATTTCTGCATGCCATTGGCGCTGAGGGTTTCTTCCACGATGGAATCCAGCACGCCCACGGCAAACTTGAATACCGCGCTGCCATCCATTACCACGCGCGGATCACCTTCCCGCCTTACGCCGCAGCCACCACCTTCCACCGCCAGCAGATCCTTGTAAGCGCCATCAGCATGCAAATGAGTCGAAATAATGCCTTCGGTTTCACTCGCCTGAAGGATCACCGCGCCGGCGCCATCGCCAAACAAAACGCAGGTATTGCGATCCGTCCAGTCCACGATGCGCGACATGGTTTCCGCGCCAACCACCAGCGCACATTTGCTTTGCCCGCTGCGGATGAACTGGTCCGCGGTGGAAAGCGCATAGACAAAACCGCTGCACACGGCCTGAATGTCAAATGCAGGTCCGCCGCTCTTGATGCCCAGCTTGTTTTGCAACAGGCAGGCTGTACTAGGGAAAACACGGTCCGGCGTGGTGGTGCCGACGATGATCAGGTCGATCTGCTGAGGATCGATGCCTGCCGCCTCAATGGCATGCCGGCTGGCATGCAGGGCCAGATCACTGGTGGATTCATCGTCGGCTGCGATATGGCGCTGATTGATGCCGGTGCGGCTGAATATCCAGTCATGCGAAGTATCCACCATGCGTTCCAGATCATGGTTGGTCAGCACCTTGTTCGGCAGATAGCTGCCCGTGCCGGTGATCCGGGAAAACATTCAGACGGCTCCTTGTTCTTTATGTAACAACGACGTTTGTTCTGTAATTCGCCGCAATACGCCGTTGCGTACCTCCTCCACGGCGGTTTCAATGGCAAACTGATAGGCGAAACTGTCAGCCGAGCCGTGGCTTTTCACCACGATACCACGCAGGCCCAGCAGGCTTGCACCGTTATAGCGGCGGTGGTCCATCCGTTTCTTGAATGCACTCAGTACCGGCATGGCAAGCAAACCCAGCAGCTTGGTAAACAGATTGCGCCTGAATTCCTGGCGCAGGAACTTGCCCATCATCTGGGCCAACCCTTCGGATGTTTTCAGCGCCACATTGCCGACGAAACCATCACACACCACCACGTCGGTAGTGCCCTTGTAAATATCGTCACCTTCCACGTTGCCGTAAAAGTTGAGGTGACTGTTGCGCAGCAGTTCGCCTGCCTGCTTCACCACATCGTTGCCCTTGATATCTTCTTCACCGATATTCAACAGACCAACGCTGGGTTTTTCCTTGTGCTCCACCGCCGACGCCAGCATTGCACCCATGATACCGAACTGCAACAGATGCTCCGCACTGCAATCCACATTCGCACCCAAATCGAGCACGTAGACATGTCCCTTGAGGCTGGGCAGCATGCTGGCAATGGCGGGGCGATCAATGCCGGGCAGGGTTTTCAACACAAATCGGGAAATTGCCATCAGGGCGCCGGTGTTACCGGCGGAGACACAGGCGTTCGCCTCGCCGCTTTTGACCAGGTTGATCGCGACGCGCATGGAAGAATCTTTTTTACTACGCAGTGCCTGAGCAGGCGGATCGTCCATGGTCACCACTTCGCTGGCATGGTGAATGCGCAGGCGCGGGCCGACCTCTGCGCGACATGCGCGAAGTTCGAACTCAATGGCTTCGGTCAGGCCAACCAGGACGATATTGATATCGGCGTCACGGCGCAGAATTTCCAGCGCAGCGGGCACGGTAACATGCGCGCCATGGTCGCCGCCCATGGCGTCAATCGCAACAGTAATATCCATAAGAACAGCTAATCAGCTGCATGCAGCCGGAGGAGCCCGGCCGCGGACGGGATAAGCTTCTTATTCGCCTTTGGCGCGGGCAACCTTGCGCCCACGGTAGAAGCCGCTCGGGCTTACATGGTGGCGCAGATGCACTTCACCCGTGGTTGGCTCAACGGCCAAAGGCGGGTTGGTGAGGAAATCGTGCGCACGGTGCATACCACGCTTGGACGGGGATTTTTTGTTCTGCTGAACTGCCATTTCAAACTCCTTGAATAATCATTTAACCTTCAGTGCCGCCAGGACACCAAACGGATTGTTTCCTTTTTCGCTTGCCACTTTGTCCGCGCCCTTCCCCAGACATAATTCCGGAGGATGCAGCGGCGAAATCGGCAAACTCAACAAGACTTCATCTTCAACCAGCGCCAGCACATCCATTTCAGCACTGGCCGGTATTGAATCCGCGTCTTCATCACCATCATCAAGAACATCAAACTGCGTGGCGCCCTGCACCAGCAGCAACCGGGACTCGACCTGAAGCGGATATTCCAACGCATCAAGGCAACGCTGGCACTGCAAAACCAGCTTGCCCGCAACACTGCAAATCAGCAGAGGCTCGCCTTTTGCGCCAATTTTCCCTGACAGGGTATAATCCAGAACACCTTGATCGGACAGCAGCGCATCCTGCAACCTGGCCAATTCAGCCAGCGGCACGCTTCCGTGCATCACCCGCCCGTTCCGGGCAAAGTCAAGGTTATCGATTACAGCCTGTTCAGACATAAGCCGCACATGATATAATTTTTCGGCTTTTGTGTCAAAAAGCCTTTGAGGATTTTACCTTACAAGCCATGGCGCCGCCTGCTGCTCACGATCGATACTGGCCTGCCAGCGCCAGAATCAGCAAAAAACAAATTGAGATTCGGGTTGTCACGTGATCAAAAAAATTCTTATTGCCAACCGCGGTGAAATAGCCGTCCGCATCGTGCGCGCCTGTTCCGAAATGGGCATCAAATCCGTGGCTATCTATACTGATGCCGACCGCCATGCACTGCATGTAAAAAAAGCGGATGAAGCCTATAACATCGGTTCCGATCCTGTCATTGGCTACCTCAACGCACATAATATCGTCAATCTGGCGGTGGCCGCCGGATGTGGCGCGCTTCACCCGGGCTATGGCTTCCTCTCGGAAAACCCGGTCCTGGCAGAAATTTGTGCCAAGCGCGGCATCGCTTTCATCGGCCCGTCTGCAGAGGTCATTCACCAGATGGGCGACAAGATCCAGGCCCGCAAGGCCATGATCGAAGCCGGTGTGCCGGTCGTACCCGGCAGCGAAGGCAATCTGGCTGACGTGGAAGAAGCCCGCCAGCTAGCAGGCAAGATCGGCTATCCGGTCATGCTCAAGGCCACCAACGGCGGTGGCGGGCGCGGCATCCGGCGCTGCAACAGCGAAGAAGAACTGCTCAAGAATTTTGATCGCGTGGTATCCGAAGCCAGCAAGGCCTTTGGCAAACCGGAAGTATTTCTCGAAAAATGCGTGGTCAACCCGCGCCACATCGAGGTGCAGGTGCTGGGCGACAGCTTTGGCAACGTCATTCACCTGTTCGAGCGCGACTGTTCGATTCAGCGCCGCAACCAGAAGCTGATCGAGATCGCCCCCTCGCCCCAGCTCACCGAAGCGCAGCGCCGCCATATCGGCGATCTGGCAGTGGACGCCGCGAAGGCCGTGGGCTACGTCAACGCCGGCACGGTGGAATTTCTGCTCGACTCCAACGACCAATTCTTCTTCATGGAAATGAACACCCGCCTGCAGGTGGAGCACACCGTGACGGAAACCATTACCGGCATCGACATCGTGCAGGAGCAGATACGCATCGCCAGCGGCCTGCCGCTGCAATACCAGCAAAAAGACGTAAATTACCGCGGTTTTGCCATGGAATTCCGCATCAATGCGGAAGATCCCAAGAACGGATTCCTGCCCAGCTTTGGCCGCATCACGCGCTATTACGCGCCGGGTGGCCCCGGCGTGCGCACCGACGCTGCCATGTACTCCGGCTATGTAATCCCGCCCTATTACGATTCCATGTGCGCAAAACTGACGGTGTGGAATCTGACCTGGGAAGGCGTGGTGGCACGCGGCCAGCGCGCATTGAACGACATGGTGGTGTATGGCGTAAAAACGACCATCCCTTACTACCAGGAAATTCTGCAACATCCCGATTTTCGCAATGGCAAGTTTGACACCAGCTTTGTCGAAGCACACCCCGAACTGGTCAATTATTCCGTGCGCCCACCCAGAGATGCGCTTGCGGCCGCCATTTCAGCAGCAATCGCGGCCCATATGGGCCTTTAGTACACGGTGAAATCCAAAATTTAGGATATAGAGCATGGCTAAAGTTTTCATCAGCGAACTTGTTTTACGTGACGGCCACCAGTCCCTGATCGCAACCCGTATGCGCACCAAGGACATGCTGCCGATCTGCAAGAAACTCGACAACGCCGGTTTCTGGTCGCTCGAAGCCTGGGGAGGCGCCACGTTCGACGCCTGTGTACGCTTCCTGCGCGAAGACCCATGGGATCGCCTCAAGAGCTTGCGCAAAGCGCTGCCCAATTCCCGCATCCAGATGCTGCTGCGCGGGCAGAACCTGCTTGGCTACCGTCACTACTCGGACGATGTGGTACGCGCGTTCGTGCAGAAATCCGCTGATAACGGTGTAGATGTGTTCCGTGTCTTCGATGCCATGAACGACCTGCGCAACATGAAGGTTTCCATCGAAGCCGTGAAGAAAGCCGGCAAAACTGCCGAGGGAGCCATCAGCTACACCACCAGCCCGATGCATGACATCTCCTACTTCGTCCAGATGGCACGGGAACTGGAAGCCATGGGCTGCGATACGCTGGCGATCAAGGACATGGCTGGTTTGCTGACGCCTTATCACACTGGCGAACTGGTCAAGGAGCTGAAAGTGGCCATTTCCCTTCCGATCCACCTGCACAGCCACGCCACCTCAGGCCTGTCCGCCATGTGTTTTCTCAAGGCAGTGGAAAACGGCGCCACCATTCTGGATACCTGTAATTCATCCTTTGGTGAAGGCGCCAGCCACCCCTCCACGGAAAGCGTGGTTGCCGCCCTGGCCGGCACGGAATTCGACACCGGCCTCAATCTTGGCGCATTGCAGGAAATCACCGCCTATTTCCGCGAGGTGCGCAAACAATACTGGCAATACGAGAGCGGCTTCACCGGCGTGGACACGCGCGTGCTGGTCAACCAGGTGCCCGGCGGCATGATTTCCAACCTCTCCAACCAGTTGAAGGAACAGGACGCGCTCAACCGCATGGACGAAGTGCTGGCAGAGATCCCCCGCGTGCGCGAGGATCTCGGCTACCCTCCCCTGGTCACGCCCACCTCGCAGATTGTTGGCACGCAGTCGGTATTGAACGTGCTCACCGGCGAGCGTTACAAGTCAATCACCACCGAAGTGAAAAACTATCTGCAGGGCCGCTATGGCAAGGCGCCAGGAACAGTCAATTCAGAAGTGCGCAGCATCGCCATCGGCAACCAGGAAGTCATCACCTGCCGCCCGGCAGACCTTCTGGGAGACGAAATGGACAAGCTGCGCGGGGAGATCGAAAGCCTGGCCAAGAGCGAGGAAGACGTGCTGACTTATGCCATGTTTCCCGAACTGGGGCGCAACTTCCTGCAGGAGCGCGCCGCTGGCGCCCTGAAGCCGGAGCAACTACTGCCTCCTGAGACCAACCTGGCTTGCGGACCGTTCTATGCCGCCAACGAATTCAATGTCACCCTGCACGGCGAAACCTACCATATTCACGTCACCGGGTCGGGACAGCATGGAGCGGACACGCGCCCCTTCTACGTCTCCGTGGATGGCGTGTCTGAGGAGGTGCTGGTCGAAGCCTTGAGTGAAATCGAAGTCTATGGTGGTCCGGGCGGTGTTGCGTCAGGCAGCGGGAAAGCCCGCGGATCAGGTGGCAAGAAAAATGCTCCGGCAGGAAAACGCCCGCGTCCGACGCGCCCGGGGCACGTCACCACCGCGATGCCCGGTACTATCGTGGAGGTCCTGGCGCAAAAAGGCTCCGTGGTCAAAGCCGGCGACCCGGTGCTGGTCATCGAGGCCATGAAAATGGAAAACGAGGTGCAGGCCCCCATCGGCGGCACCGTGGTTGCGGTATTCGTGGCCAAGGGCGACAGCGTCACCCCCGATGAAATGTTGATAGACATCCAGCCAGAATAATGGAACTCATCCTCGCCTCCACCTCGCCCTACCGGCGCGACCTGCTGAACCGCTTGCAACTGCCGTTCAGCACCTTTGCGCCGGAACTGGACGAAACCCCATTGCCTGGCGAAACCGCCGTTGACACCGCCACGCGCCTGGCGGAAGCCAAAGCGCGCGTGGCGGGCTCACATTTTCCGGATGCCCTCATTATTGGCTCGGATCAGGTCGCCACGCTGGATGGAGAGCAGCTCGGCAAGCCACACACGCACGAAAACGCCACGCGCCAGCTACGCCGCATGCGCGGCAGAAAGGTGGTGTTCAATACTGCCCTGTGCCTCTACAACAGCAAAACCGGCAGCGTGCAGAACCGCCTGGTTCCATTCACCGTAAGCTTCCGCGATCTGAGCGATGCCCAGATCGAGCATTACCTGCTCAAGGAACAGCCCTACAACTGCGCCGGCAGCGCCAAATCCGAAGGTCTGGGCATCGCCCTGATCGCCAGAATGGAGGGCGATGACCCCAATGCCCTGATCGGGCTGCCGCTGATTGCCCTGATCGACATGCTCAACAACGAGAATTATCCGGTCATCTAAGGGCTCGCAATGAATAAGCTGGGCACTTTATATCTGATCCCGACCACGCTCGGCGAAGGCAGCGAGCTTTCGGCCATTCTTCCCGAACAGGCCCGGCGCCTGGCGGCCACGCTGCGCACCTTTGTCACCGAACACCCCAAAACCGCACGGCAGTTTCTGAAGCAGACCGGGACTGCGACCGCACTGCAGGAAATCCGCATGTCCACCCTTGATGAACACACACGCAAGGAAGAACTGCAAAGCCTGCTGCAACCCCTGCTCGACGGAGAGGATGTCGGGCTGCTGTCCGAGGCCGGATGCCCGGCCGTTGCCGACCCTGGCGCCACCCTGGTGCGCCTCGCCCATGCGCGCAACATCCGGGTCGTGCCTCTGGTAGGCCCTTCGTCGATTTTGCTCGCCCTGATGGGGTCGGGACTCAATGGCCAGAGTTTTGCCTTCCTCGGCTATCTGCCGGCGGAGAAATCCGCACGGATCAATAAAATCCAGGAGATCGAACAGCATTCGCTGCGTCTGAACCAGACCCAGATTTTCATCGAAACGCCCTATCGCAACCAGCAACTGTTGCAAGATCTGGTTGCCACCTGCGCGAATGAAACCGAGTTGTGTGTTGCGACGGATCTGACCCTGGCAAGCGAGAACATCTGCACAAAAAGCATTGCCGAATGGAAAAGAAAACTGCCGGATTGCGACAAACACCCCACGGTGTTTGTGCTTTATCGCAGGCCTGCCGACAAGGGAGCTAAGAAGGCAACTGCTCGGCAAAGGAAATGATGTTGTCGAGCCGGATTTCGACGATCTCGTCAGTGCCACATACCCTGAATTTCAACCACTCCGCGCCGCTGCGTGTTGCCACGTCCAGCGGCATCACGGTCTGATGGATTTTATCCGCACCCTGGCAATATTCAATCTGTAGCGGAATTTTGCGTAAAACGCTGAATTCGAGGCGTTCGTGCTGAACGCAGGAGATGGGTTGGTACCCGGACACGCAGACAAATCAGAGGAAAATGACTGCCGGGAACACCGCTGCTGCCAGCACCAGCACCAGCCACTCCACGTTATGGCGTGCCAGCCAGCCAGTGAAATGCGCAACCAGAATTGCGATGGCAACGATATAGAATGCAATAAATGCCATTAAATCATTCCTTGTTCAGATAGACGATGAATACAGGATAGCCAGTTTTTGCCAGCAAGACAATTCGACACCTCCAGCCAGAACAATGGTTTGTCAATGCAGCGAATGACTCTGATCGACAGGAAGCCCATTGACGATCTCATCCATGTTGGCATCGCGGATATTGATCACATCCACCACAAAGGTGACTGTCTGGCCAGCAAGCGCATGGTTGGCATCCACCGTCAGTTTGCCATCGGCAATATGGCTAACACGAAAGACCCTGCTCTCTCCATGCTCATTCTCCAGTTCGACTTCCGCGCCGATGCGGCGGAACTCGGGAGGCACATTCCCGATATCATCGGTAAACGTCAGATTGGGATCGTGCGGACCAAAGCCCTCGGCGGGGTTGAGCGAAACTTCAACCCGGTCTCCAACCTTGTGGCCTTCCAGTGCCATTTCGATTTTCTCGAACAAGGGGCTGTTGCAGCCATGTACATAGCCCACGGGCAAGTCCGACTGTTCAAACACCGAGCCCGACTGGTTGATGATGGAATACGTTACATAGACAGCCTTGTTCCTGGCAACTCTTTCTTCAGACATGGCGCGTAATCTTTAATTAATTTCGAAAGGGTGGCATTGTAGCCCGGCTGGCATCATGCACCAAGCCTGCTCACATCAATATCCACAATGAGTTCCTTCACCTGGCGGGCTAGCGGCCAGGTCAGGGTCAGCGTTACCGCCTGCATGATTTTCTCGAAACCGGCTTCGGACTGCGAGACCGAGAAGTGAGGCTGGCTCTGAATCAGTGCCGGAGAATTGAGGTGCAAAGACAGCACGCCACCCAGCACCTCATCCTGCAAATCCAGTTTTTTGGCTTTTTCGAATTGCAGAGGCTGTCCAAATCCGCCAGGAATCTGGTCATTGAAGACAAATCGACCTGCCGGACCATCACAGCTTGGCATGGCCAGATTGATTTCTGTCCGGAACTGGTCATGCATCACGCCGTTGAACTGGTAACTCACGCGCAGACGCTTTCCGGAAACGGAAATCCGTTTATCGATCAAAACATTGCCTTGTTCGCAACTAAACGTTAAATGTGAAACATGGCCATCTGCCGGACGCAAAATATAGCTCCGCAAGGGTGTCACGGCTTCTCCATTGACCAGGCTATCAAGGAAAAGCATGCGCTGGACATCATCCACTTGCAGATCAGCCTGCGTTATATGGTGCTTGAAACTGACACGCTCATGGGGGTTGGCAATGCCCTCTCCTGAATGCTGCGCATCCCGGGCAAGATGCATCTTCCGGTGGTAATGTTCGGACTGGCGCGCCAGCGTATCGCCAAAATTATGTTTCAGGAGATAGGCATCCAGTTCGCATATCGCGGCGCTCCCATCCTGGCGTGCTACTGCCTGAATCTCGTCAGTATGGATAAACACTTCCTTCCTGCCATCAAGATCAAGATCCTCGATCATTACCGGGGGGCGTGCAGCCACCTTGTCCAGCAGGGCTTCCAGCGCCACGATGGCGTTGTAGATAGCGCGTCGCAGATGAGGGAGGTACAAGCCGCCGAACAAACCATGCCAATAGGCATCGTTGGCCTGGGACTGGTAAAGCAGCTCTTGCATTTTCCCGGTTTTCTTGCTCTCCGGCAGTGCATGGAAACGCTGCGACAATTGCAGCATGCGCTTGTGCATCCAGTTTGATTCAGGGTAACGGGTAATAAAGTTTTTCCAGATACCGCCACGCAGGAATGCCTTGTCGCGATCAAACAAGCCTCTGGATTTTGCCTCTTGAACCAGATTTGCATAGGTATTGGCAGCCTGCGCGGGCAAGGTCCATTCGTTCATTTCGATGTAGGATGTCGTAGGCAGATAGACGATACCGCATGTGTGCGCCTCGGCATGATAATCGCTGAATTTCATGGGGCGGATCAAAGGCGAGGCCAGCACGCCGCGGATAAAATCCTCCAGCCAGCCTTTTTCATACACCCACTCGTAAGTTTCCGGCCAGATACCGAATTTCTCGATGTCATCGAAATAGACTGCTGCTTCTTGTCCTTCACCCGCCAGGCTCTCCAGATACTGAACCGCTTCAAGCGCGGGAGAAAAGGGAAAACGGTAACGCAGCGCCTCAGAAATAGGGAAAAGGTCCAGACGGCGTCCATCTTCCTCGGTCGTATAAAACCCGTTGAGCTCGGATGCCATTTTGCCGGTGCACAGGAAATGGTAGTCGTCCACCGTGACATAGCGGATTCCCGCATCCGCCAGGGCTGGCACTACCGTCGCCTCCCAAACCCGCTCGGTCAGCCAGGCGCCCTCTGGGCGCTGCCCGAATTTCTTTTCCAGCTTGTCTGAAAGCGCGACAATCTGGCCGATGCGATCACGATTGGGAATGACCGCCAACACCGGTTCGGTTTCTCCCGCCCCGACCAGTTCCACCTGACCGCGCTGCACCATCTCATTCAGCATTGCCATGTCTTCCGGATAATGCTGCAGCAGGTAATCCAGCAGCCAGCCCGAAAAATGCAGCGCGAATGGAAAATCCGGATAGCGGTGGAGAGTGCGAATGAATGGGCCGTAGCAGCGCGCATGGGCATCCTGCAATACTTCCGGGAAATTACCCACAGGCTGATGAGCGTGAACGCCAAGAAGGAGTGCAACCGATTTTGTCATGATTCAGAGGTTCTCTGTTTTAAGTTTATTTCCCATCCGAAGACCCGCTCAGGAACCCCGTCTCATGGTCCCGCCTGCTTCTGCATTACCACCGCCCTGGCTGAGGGGTACATCAAGTTCAAGAGGGGGAACCAGCATCAGCATGCGGTAAAGATCAGCAAGATTCTCGCGATACAGCTGGTCGAAACTTCTTACGCTATCGCCCGGATTATAGTCGCCAAACCACCAGAACCAGTCCGAGCCCTCGCACACCGCAAGCTGGCGGGAAGCCTTGTCCTTTTGATCCGGAGAAAGCCGGTCGCTGGCTATGACCAGATCATAACTTTGCTTGGCCTGGCATAGCAAATCCCAAGCGCGATTTTTTTCCGGACATCCGATCCAGGTCGAGAAATCGCCATAGACCCAACTTCCCGCCACCAGATGCGGCAAGGTCCTGCTTTCCGCACAGTGGTAGGCAGGGTGCGGCTCATCAGCCTGCTCCCTGGCGCACTCATCCAGATAATCACGAAATGTGGTCATCTCGATATGCGGATGATCCTGCAGCATTTCATACAACTCGGAGAGGAAGTAATAGCCGTTGTAAGGGTAATATTCCCATGCATTCTCGCCGTCCAGAATAATGCTGACAACCGGGTTTTCGTGTCCGCTGCTGTTGTGCCAGATTTTCTCCAGATTTTGGGAAAAATCGATGACGGCATCACGACCGAACCATTTGGCGTACTCAAAACCAATCTTGTCGGATAATTGATCATCGCGGAAAAAGCAGGAAATTTCATGCTCCCCATCCGCAATACGATAAGGGCGGTAGAGATAATTGACCGGGTTCTTCAGAAGCTCTTCCTGCTTTGCCTGCCGCAGGCTATTGCTCAGCACGGCCTGACCGGTAGCGATCCAGCGACAGCCGTTTTTGGCCATCAGTAGCGCAGCCGCCTGTGAAACACCTCCTTCCGCAGGCCACATGCCAGCCGGACGCTGTGCAAAGTAATGCTCATGCATGGCAAAGGCCTCTGACACATGGAACGACACCCGTTGCGCACCGCCAGGATAAGCATGCGACACGGGAAGCTCGGCCCCTGGCACACTCTCGCGCGCACTGTTCAAATCCAGCAGGAGTGGCGCTATTGGATGGTAATAAGGCGTGGTGGAAAGCTCAATCTGCCCGTCTTCAGCCAGTTTGCGGTAGCGAGGGATGATGCCCTGAATCAGTTCGCCGATCAGGGACACCAGTTGCTGGCGTTCCTTGAAAGTAAACATACAGCCCTTGGACATCATGGCCACCAGCAACTCATTCTCGCGACGCACGCTTTCACCGGTCCAGGCAAGGTGATACCACACCAGCAAATCCGTCAGGTACTGGCTGGACAGATAGTGAAAGTGCTCCACCCCTTCCGCTTCATGCACCTTGAACAGGTCGTACAGGCGTTTGTAAGCAGGATAAGGCTCAATCATCTTGCTGTGATTGCTGCGAAAACAGCTTTCCAGAATCAGCTTGCGCTGCTCCAGGGTCACATGCTCCAGATCCTTGGCCGCGAGCAAACGCAACAGGGGATCACGCAGCTTTCCGCTCTGAAACTGGTCGCTGTAATCTTCCAGTTGATCGAGCAGTATAGGGACAAAGTTGACGACTGCCCGCGCACCCGGCGTCTGCTCCAGGTGGTAAGCCATGTCGGTATAGTCCTTGATGGCATGGAGATAGGTCCACGGCAAGGCAAATTCACCTGTGACATGGTGACGGTAATCCGGCTGGTGCATATGCCAGCAAAAGACAAGTTTCAGTTTTTTCTGGGGGCGCATAAACGATAACAACCTGCACTCCCCGCACCAGGCGGGGGGCGCTCAATAATCAAGGGAGGGGGAATTAACGAACCTGGTGGACCTGCTGCCCAAGCATTTCAGGCGTAACCAGGGTCACACCTTTTTCCGTCACATGAAAACGCTTGGCATCCTCAACCAGATCAACGCCAATCGTCATGCCTTCGGGAATAATGCATCCTTTGTCCAGCACCACTTTCTTGAGGGTGACATAACGGCCGATCTCCACGTTTGGCAGAATGACAGAATCCTCGATCTCGGCGTAACTATGGACGCTGACACTGGAAAACAGCAGGGAGCGGCGAATCGAAGCTCCGCTGATGATGCATCCGCCAGACACCAGGGAATCCACCGCATAGCCACGCCGGGAGTCATCATCAAATACGAACTTGGCTGGCGGCAACTGCTCCTGATAGGTCCAGATCGGCCACTCCTTGTCATAGAGATTGAGGTAGGGCGTGATTTTGGTCATCTCCATATTGGCTTCCCAATAGGCGTCGATCGTTCCCACATCACGCCAGTAAGGTTCACCGTTCTGAAGGCCGACACAGCTGTCTTCAAAGGGATGCGCGAATACCCGATAGCGGCTGACCAGATACGGGATGATGTCTTTGCCGAAGTCATGGCTGGAATGGGAGTCATCGGAATCCCGGATCAGTTGTTCGAACAGGAAATTCGTGTTGAATACGTAAACCCCCATGCTTACCATGACCCTGCCAGGCTTGCCGGGAATCTCGTCCGGATATTCAGGCTTTTCGGTAAATTTCACCACGCGCTGCTGCTCGTCCACCGTGATGACACCAAATGCCGAAGCCTCTTCCGCCGGCACTTCCATACAGGCCACGGTCAAGTCAGCCGCATGGGCGCTATGGAACGCCAGCATCTCGCCATAATCCTGCTTGTAAATATGATCACCCGCCAGAATGAGCACATATTCGGACTTGTAGCCCCGGATGATGTCGAGATTCTGAAAAACCGCATCCGCAGTGCCCTTGTACCAGGATTCCTGGATACGCTGCTGCGCCGGCAGCAATTCGACAAATTCATTGAATTCGCCGCGCAGAAAACTCCAGCCGCGGTGCAGGTGCTGCAGCAGGCTGTGCGCTTTGTACTGGGTAACGACGCCGATGCGGCGAATACCGGAATTGACGCAATTGGAAAGTGGAAAATCAATGATGCGGAACTTGCCTCCAAACGGTACCGCCGGTTTGGCACGCCAGTCGGTGAGCGCATGCAGGCGGCTACCCCGGCCCCCGGCGAGAATCAGTGCTACCGTATTCTTGGTCAGCAGACTGATGAAACGAGGAGTAGTGGATGAATACAAGAAATTTCTCCCTTACTTTGTTGGTGGCGACAGGTTCATTATACCCCTTTGAGCGGCACTGGCGTTTGCCTAAAGCCGCCTTCTGGCATATTCTTAACCACATCATCCTGCGGTAGCGACACTTCCATGAAACCCAACATCAGCGCCAAAGTCAACACAAACCTTAAGGCCCTGCTCAAAGCCCGGCACCATGACCCTTTTGCCTTTCTGGGCCTGCATCAGGAAGGGGATGCCTGGTCAGTACGCGCGTTTCTCCCGTTCGAACAGCGGGTAGAGATTTTTCTTGCAGGAAAATGGCTGTTACTGGAGAAAATCCACCCGGACGGCGTTTTTTTCTGGCACGGCAACGAAAAGCCCGAGCCCCCCTATCGCCTGAGAGTTCCGCGCAATGAGGGATATCACGAATTTTTCGACCCTTACGCATTTCCACAGCAAATCAGCGAGATGGACCTCTACCTTCTGGGTGCGGGCCGCCTGCACCAGGGTTACCGCATCCTGGGCGCGCAACACACCACACACCTGGGTATTGCCGGCATTCGTTTTGCCGTGTGGGCACCGAATGCGGAACGGGTCAGCGTCGTTGGCGACTTCAACCATTGGGATGGCCGCGCCCACCCCATGCGCAGCCTGGGTTCAAGCGGAGTATGGGAGCTGTTTATCCCCGAATTAGCGGCAGGCAGCTTTTACAAGTTCGAAATCCGCAACCGCCATAGCGGGCAAATCCTGACCAAGACCGACCCCTACGGCCAGGAATATGAACTGCGCCCCGGCACCGCGGCAAAAGTACCCACCCCCACAAACCACAGCTGGGGCGATCAGGCATGGATGAAGCAGCGCCAGGAGCTCGACTGGCTGCATGCCCCGTTCAATGTCTATGAAATCCATGCCGGATCCTGGAAGCGCCATCTTGACGGGCGCTTCTATAACTGGCGCGAACTAGCGGAGCATCTAGTACCCTACGCCACCAACATGGGCTATACCCATATCGAACTCATGCCCGTATCCGAACACCCCCTCGATGAATCCTGGGGCTACCAGGCCACCGGTTACTTCGGACCCACTTCGCGCTTCGGCACACCGGACGATTTCCGCTTCTTCGTGGACGCCTGTCACCAGGCCAATATCGGCGTCATCCTCGACTGGGTGCCGGCGCATTTCCCGCAGGACAGCTGGGCTCTGGCGCGTTTCGACGGCACCGCCCTGTATGAGCATGAAGACCCGCGCCTCGGTTTCCACCAGGACTGGGGCACCCACATCTTCAATTACGGGCGTCACGAAGTGCAGAGTTTCCTGCTTTCCAGCGCCCACTACTGGCTTTCCGAATTCCACCTCGACGGCCTGCGCGTCGACGCCGTGGCATCCATGCTCTACCTCGACTACTCGCGCAAGGCGGACGAGTGGATTCCCAACAAGTACGGCGGGCGCGAGAACCTGGATGCCATCGAGTTCCTGCGCAGCCTCAACATCATGGTGCATGACGACTTCCCGGGCGCGCTGACCTTCGCCGAGGAATCCACCTCCTGGCCCATGGTATCCCGGCCTGTCTACCTCGGCGGCCTGGGTTTCTCCATGAAATGGAACATGGGCTGGATGAACGACACGCTGCGCTACATGCTGCACGAACCGGTGCACCGCCGCTTCCATCACAACGAGCTGACTTTCGGCCAGCTTTATGCCTACACCGAAAATTTCATGCTGCCTTTTTCTCACGACGAAGTCGTGCACGGCAAAGGCTCCCTGCTCGACAAGATGCCCGGCGACACCTGGCAGAAGTTTGCCAACCTGCGACTGCTCCTCACCTACCAGATAGCCTATCCCGGCAAGAAGCTCAATTTCATGGGCAACGAGATCGGTCAGGGACGAGAATGGCGGGTCGGCGGAGAAATCGACTGGTCGCTGCTCCAGTATCACTGGCACAAGGGCGTGCAGGATCTCAGCCGCGACCTCAATCGCCTCTATCGCAACACGCCCGCCCTGCACCAGCAGGACTTCGAGGTTTCCGGGTTTTCCTGGGTGGACTGTCATGACGCCGACCACTCGATCCTGTCCTTTCTGCGCTGGGGCAAGGATGGCAGCGTGGTCGTGGTGGTCCTCAACTTCACGCCCGTAGCGCGCCAGGGCTACCGTATCGGCGCGCCCCGGGCCGGCCGCTACCAGGAGATTTTCAACAGCGATTCCGCTTACTACGGCGGCAGCAATGCCGGCAACGGTGTCGGCATGGAAACCCAGGAGCAGCCCTGGATGGGCTTCGAGCAATCTCTGGTGATCACCATCCCACCCCTGTCTGGAATCATTCTGGCCCCTGAAAAATAGCTTTTAGAGTTCGAAAACATGTCCGCCCTCACCCGCCTTCCCAGCTGGCAAGCTTTAAAACTGCACCAGAAAAAAATCGCGCAACTGCACATGCGCGTCCTGTTCCAGCAGGATCCGCAGCGCTTCGCGCGCTTCTCGCTCAACCAGGGCGGCCTCCTGCTCGACTATTCCAAGAACCTGCTGACGGAAGAAACCTTCGCCCTGCTCATGCAGCTGGCGCGGGAAGCCCGCCTCAGCCAGTGGACTGACAAAATGTTCGCGGGCGAGGCCATCAACTTTACCGAGGGCCGCGCCGTCCTGCATACCGCCCTGCGCAACCGCTCCGGCACGCCGGTGCATGTGGAAGGCAAGGATGTCATGCCCGATGTAAGGCGCGTTCTCGCACATATGCGCGAATTCTCGGACCAGGTGCGCAGCGGCCAGTGGCGCGGCCACACCGGCAAGGCCATCACGGACATCGTGAACATCGGCATCGGCGGCTCCGATCTCGGCCCGGTGATGGTCACCGAAGCCCTCAGGCACTACGAGAAACCCGGCCTTAGTGTCCACTTCGTGTCCAACGTCGATGGCACTCATCTGGCCGAGACGCTCAAGCGCATCCATCCGGAAACCACGCTGTTCGTGGTCGCTTCCAAGACCTTCACCACCCAGGAAACCCTGACCAATGCCCGCTCGGCGCGGGACTGGCTGCTGCGCGCCGCCGGGGATGAAGCCGCCATCGCCCGGCACTTCGTCGCGGTTTCGACCAACGCCGTTGAAGTCGCCAGATTCGGCATCGACACGGCCAACATGTTCGAGTTCTGGGACTGGGTGGGCGGCCGTTATTCACTGTGGTCGGCGATTGGTCTGCCCATCGCGCTGTATCTCGGCATGGATCATTTCGAGGCGCTGCTGGAAGGTGCATTCGAGATGGACGAGCATTTCCGCCATGCTCCGTTCGAGCAGAACATGCCGGTCATTCTTGGCCTGCTGGGCATCTGGTACAACAACTTCTTCGCATCCCAGAGCCACGCCGTATTGCCCTATGACCAGTACCTGCACCGCCTGCCGGCCTATCTCCAGCAGCTGGACATGGAAAGCAACGGCAAGCGCGTTTCACGCAACGCCAGGACCGTGGATTACCAGACCGGGCCGGTGATCTGGGGCGAGCCCGGCACCAATGGCCAGCACGCCTTCTACCAGCTAATCCACCAGGGCAGCAAGCTGATTCCGGCGGATTTTCTGGTGCCGGTCGACAGCCACAACCCCATCGGCGACCACCATCGCATTCTGCTGGCCAATTTCTTTGCCCAGACACAGGCCCTGATGCAGGGGAAGACCGAAGACGAAGCGCGCGCCGAACTGGAGCACGCGGGCATCAAAGGCAGGAAACTGAAGCAGTTGCTGCCGCACAAGGTTTTCCCCGGCAACAAACCCACCAATTCCATCCTCTTGCGCAAGGTCACGCCGCATGCCCTGGGTTCGCTGATCGCGCTCTACGAACACAAGGTGTTCGTACAGGGCATCATCTGGAATCTCAACTCGTTCGACCAGTGGGGCGTGGAACTGGGCAAACAACTGGCCAGCAATATCCTGCCCGAGCTGAGTCACACTGAAATGGCAACGCGCTTTGATGCCTCCACCAATGGGCTGATCAACCACTTCAAGAAGTTCAGCGCTTCATAGCATTTTGAAAATTTACAGTTTCACCCGCACCCGGTAATCCAGCACTGCCTTGCCCCGTGCAGGCACCTGCAAACTCCAGAGTGCTGTATTGCTCGCCGCCTTGCGGTGCGGGTGGCTCTCAGCCAGCACCTCCCAATCTCCCGGCAGCGGCTCCATTACTTTCACTGTCACCGCTTCATCCTTGGCGTTCTTCAGTTCGATCTGGTATGCGCTCTCGAAAATGGCGTTGTAACGGCTGGTCCCGGATATTTTCTGGAAGTTGGTCTGCTTCTTGTCTGCCGTGACATCAAATGCCTCACCCAGCTTGAGCCGGACCTTTTCACCACGTGGGGTATGGTCTATGCGGTCTTCTCCCACGAACTGGGCGTTGCCAGCCGTATCTTTTTTGTAAACCCGAATCACGCCCCTGGGCAAAGGCACCCCCAGTCCACCGCCTTTGTTCTCGAATTCAACAAAAATGCCCACTTTCATTTTCTGCCCCAGATCACCCTGGCTGCTGCGGTAGTAATAATCCCTGCCTTGCAACAAAAGCTCCTTGTGCACCGGAACACTGCTCACTGACAGCAGGGCCACCTGTTTGGTTTGCTGTTCGGCGATGGAGGCGGGACGCTCCAATGAATAGAAGTGATATTCGAACAGGCTTTCTTCCGCCATGGCCGGCGCGGCCATGGATTCAGCCTTCATGACCCGGCCATCCCGAGCGGAAGCCATCTCCTGACGCACCCGGTTCACATCCCCGGCGACCAGTTGCAATTTTGCATTAGGGTAGCTGCTGCCACTGACGTTGGTCAGCGTGACCCAGCCGTTCAAATCGAGCCTGTCATCAGCCGGGTTCAGCTCGGCCACGTAATCCGCACGCCAGGAAAGCCCTGCGGTGAGATAGCTCAGTTCCATTGGGCGTTCGCCACCTGCATGTGCCTGAAAGCTGATCACCAGCGTCGGACGATCACGCAGATTGGCCGGCACGGTCCTGAATGCCAGGCGCCCCGGCAGGCCGGTTTCAATGCGATCCGCAAATTCAAGCACTACGCCGCCATTAACGCCGAGAACAGTGGCGGCTTCGCTGCTTTCCACACCCGTAGCCGGGTTGGTCCGGATCACCGTCACGCTCTGGCCGACATATTTATCCAGCAGCTTCTGTGGCGTAAGCAAATCGAAATCGAAATTCTGCTCCAGCAAGACGATTCCATCGCTCCCAGTCAGGCTGCGCAGCAAGGCCGTTTCAGGCATGATGCGCGCGCTCACGTCACGCCAGGCGAGGCGGTTTACCCCCTTCTCCGGCGCCACCCTGCGCTGGTCCTTGATCAAGGCGAGATTTTCGTTATAGATAGTGACCGCCACCTGCTGCTGGTCCTTGAGTGTGCTCAATGTCTCCGGCACAGGGGCAGATTGTGCCTGCGCTGCCAGCAGCAGCATAAGGGCACCCCAGCCATGAGCTTGCGCATTGAAAACCATGAGGATTCTCCTTAATCGAGGGAAGACGCACGCGCCAGGCGGATTTCCCGGCTCAGCTGATAGACCGAAAGGGCGTAAAACGGATTGCGGTTGTAGCGCGTGATCACATAGAAATTGTTCAGTCCCAGCCAGTACTCCTGCCCGTCGCCGACATCCACGGACAGCAAGGCGGCCAGCGTCTCCGGTGCCAAAGCTTCAGCCGCCACAACACCGAGCGCGCGCAACTGCTCCATGCTGTGCTGCGGCTTCAAGCCTCCCCGCAGAAGGCCGCTGGAAGCCGCATCCTGCTGCAGAAAGGCGCGTATCGCCACCGGCAGGTTGGTTTCCCAGCCATGAGCCTTGAGGTAATTGGCAACACTGCCAATTGCATCGCTGGAATTGCGCCACAAATCGCGCCGCCCATCACCATCGAAATCGACTGCATAAGTCCGGTAGCTACTGGGCATGAACTGGGGAATCCCCATTGCACCGGCGAACGAGCCCCGAATCGAGAGCGGGTCTTTGCCCTCCTCGCGCATCAGCAGCAGGTATTGCTCCAGTTCACCACGGAAGAATTCTCCGCGACGCGGATAATCAAAGGCCAGTGTAGCCAGAGTATCAAGCACGGGATGGGACAGGGGGTAAGTGCCATAACGGGTTTCCACCCCGATAATGGCCACGATCACCTCCTCGGGAACACCATAAATCTGGCGAGCACGCGTCAGCGCCGCTTCATTCTCGCTCCAGAAACTGACGCCATGATAAATGCGCCACAAATTCACGAAATTGGCACGGTAACGAGTCCATGAAGGGGGCTTCACCACCTTGTTGGTCATGGTCTTTGCCACACTCGGGCGCAGCGTCACCTGAGCGAACATAACATTCAACTCATCAGCATCGAAACCATGCTTATCAACCATTTCGGCCACAAACTGCCGCACGTCAGCCCGCCCGGAAAAGGAAGTGGCGTCCGCTACCGGCTGCGTCCAGAGGAGCAACTGGACAAACAGGAACACGGCAAACAGGAACAGATAATTTTTGAGCGGCATGGGGTACAGGTTTACTGCAAACCATCATGCTTGGCAAGTCAAAACCATTTAATGCCAAGCCAGACCGGATTCATTACACCCTACAAATTTGGGTCTATAATAAATTCAGTTTTTGTCACAAATGCAAATTGCGAGGAGACAACGACAATGACAGAACACACCCCTCCACCCGAGGCGGATCAAGCCCGCATCATCGAACGACCTGATGGCTACTACTGGCAGGAAAGAGTAACCGACAAGGCATTCGGCCCGTTCCCGACATTGCTGGACGCCATGCAGGATATGGAATACAACGATGAAAGTGATTACGAACCGGGAGAAACACTGGAAGAAGCAGAAGCAGAATTGGGCATCGCGGACTGGATCGACCCTGAAACCGGGTTACCGGGTGAAGAATCGCATCACCTGGTTGACTGAAAATCTCATTTGGAGTGGTGCCCAGGACCGGACTTGAACCGGTATGACCTTGCGATCGACGGATTTTAAGTCCGTTGCGTCTACCAATTTCGCCACCCGGGCTGGGAATTTGGAGGCGGGGACCGGAATCGAACCGGTCTAAACGGCTTTGCAGGCCGCTGCATAACCTCTTTGCTACCCCGCCAGTGTGATCTGGCTATTGAAGCTTTCGTTAATTCCAGCGATCGGTAACAACCGGAACTAAAAAGGGAAAGCTGACGCTTTCCCTTGAATCTGGAGCGGGAAACGAGATTCGAACTCGCGACCTATACCTTGGCAAGGTATCGCTCTACCAACTGAGCTATTCCCGCGTTTGAGAAGCCGCTATTCTAATGATTTAGCCTTTGATGTCAAGCCTCTCGCACTATCAATTTTGCCCGGCGATCTGTGGCCAGGCCTTTTTCAGGTAATAAGCCATTGACCACAAAGTCAAAATTGCAGCGATATAAATCAGGGCTGTTCCCGCGGCGTGCGCATCGAACATCCCAGCAACGCGATCGTGATACAGCAACAGCAGGATAGCAGCCATTTGTGCCGTGGTTTTGAGTTTCCCGATGAAGGAAACGGCGACATTCTTGCTCTTCCCGATGCCTGCCATCCATTCCCGCAGGGCAGAAATCGCAATTTCGCGACCAATGATGATCAGGGCGATGCCGACGTCCACTCGTTGCAGCTTGACCAGCACGACCAGTGCCGCAGCCACCATGAGCTTATCGGCAACCGGGTCGAGAAAGGCGCCAAAAGCGGACATCTGGTTCAGGGCCCGCGCCAGATAGCCATCCAGCCAGTCGGTTATGGCCGCCACGACGAAGATCATGGTTGCATAGAAGTTGACCGCATGCGGCTCGATCCAAGACGCGGGCAGATAGAAAACCGCGACGAACACCGGGATCAGGACGATCCTGAGCCAGGTAAGCAAGTTGGGTATATTCATGGGCATATTGATTTAGGGCGTATTAACGCTAATGCAGTTCCTGATAAATTTTTTCCGCCAGAGCACGGCTGATACCCTCTACCTGGGCCAGTTCATCCACATTCGCCCCGGCCACCCCCTTCAGGCCCCCAAAACGAGCCAGAAGGCGCTGCCTGCGCTTGGCGCCAATGCCACCGATATCCTCCAGCGACGAATGGGTGCGGGCCTTGCCACGCCTGGCACGATGCCCGCTGATGGCAAAGCGGTGCGCTTCATCGCGCACTTGCTGAATCAGGTGCAAGGCCGGACTATCCTTGGGCAATTGTAACGGTTTGTCGCGTTCCGGGAAAATAAGCTGTTCCAGCCCCGGCTTGCGCGCCTCGCCCTTGGCCACGCCGACCACCGCCACGTCGTTCAGTCCCAGTTCGGTCAGTATTTCCAGCGCACTGCCGAGCTGCCCCTTGCCACCGTCGATCAGGATCAGGTCCGGCATCTTGCCCTCGCCCGCCGCAATCTTGCGATAGCGCCGCTCCAGCACCGAGCGCATCGCTGCATAATCGTCCCCCGGCGTAATGCCGCTGATGTTATAGCGCCGGTACTCGCCATTGCGCATATCGCCCTGATCGAACACCACGCACGAGGCTACCGTCGCCTCGCCCATGGTATGGCTGATATCAAAGCACTCGATGCGCTGCATGCTATCGGGCAAATCCAGAGCCTGCTGCAAGGCCTGGAGACGCGCTTCCTGATTAGCCTGCTGGCTCTGGCGCTGCTCGACTGCCAGGCGGGCATTGGTGAGCGCCATTTCCACCCACACGCGGCGCTCCCCCGTTGGGTGGCTGTTGATCTGTACTTTGTGCTGCGCCTGCTCGCTCAGCAGCGTTTCCAGCACTTCGCCATCAATCTGCTCACTGACAAAAATCTGGCGCGGCACGAACTGGTTCAAATAATGCTGACCCAGGAATGCCTCCAGGGCCGTTGCGGTATCGTATTCCCCGGCGTGGCTGGGGAAAAAACTCTTGTCGCCCAGATGCCGTCCGCCGCGCACCATGACCAGGTTGACGCTCACCATGCCCTGCTTTTCGTAGCAGGCGACGATATCGGCATCCGCGCCGCTGCCGCTGCTGACATACTGTTTCTCCTGCACCTGGCGCAGGGCACTGATCTGGTCGCGGTACAGCGCCGCCTCCTCATAGCGCAAAGCTTCAGCCGCCGCCTGCATCTTATCCATCAAAGCCGCCATGACCTGCTGGTCCTTGCCCTGCATGAACAGGGCCGCGTTGTGCACGTCGGCGCGGTAGTTTTCGTCATCGATCAAGCCGACACAAGGCGCGGTGCAACGCTGGATCTGGTGCAGCAGGCAGGGGCGCGAGCGGTTGTTGAAAACACTGTCCTCGCAGGTGCGCAGGCGAAAAATCTTCTGCAACAACTGGATGCTCTCCTTGACCGCGCCGGCATTGGGGAAGGGACCGAAATACTGGTTGCCCTTGTGCTGCACGCCACGATAGTAGGCAAGGCGCGGGAAGCGGTGGCCGGAAAGCACGATGTAGGGGTAGGACTTGTCATCGCGGAACAGGATATTGAAACGCGGCGCCAGCGACTTGATCAGGTTGTTTTCGAGCAGCAGCGCTTCGGCCTCGCTGCGCGTCACCGTGGTTTCGATGGCTGCGATCTGCGAAACCATCAGGCGTGTGCGCGGCACGTGGCTGGTCTTCTGAAAATAGGACGCAACGCGCTTTTTCAGGTCGCGCGCCTTGCCGACGTAGATCACCTCCCCCGCCGCATTGAGCATGCGGTAGACCCCGGGCAGATGGGTCAGGCTGGCGAGAAAAGGCTTGCTGTCGAACATTAACGGAGCCCTTAATCCTCGGCGATCTTCTGCTTTTGCTCGCGGCTCAGGCTGCCGGCGATACGGATATTGACGTAGGGCATGGAGAGGCTCCATCAAGATGGTTGCGGATATCGGCAAACACCGCCTCGAACATCCCGGTGGTGAGCCGGCGGGTCTGGGTATTGTAGCGGCTGCAGTGATAGCTGGAATAAAGGCTCAACCCGCTGGGCAGATCATAGCGGGTAGCATGACCGAACGGATATGCCTTGATCTTCAGCCCTTGCGCCAACAGCACTGCCTGATGCGCCACATTACCCAGTGCCAGCACCGCGGTTCCCTGCGGCAAAACAGCCAGCTCCTCGCGTAGAAAAACGTTGCATTGCCTGATCTCGGCAGTTTCCGGCTTGTTCTGTGGCGGCAGACACTTCACCGCATTGGTGATGCGGCAGCCGAGAAGCTTCAGGCCATCGCCGGCGCTGACGGATTCGGACCCGGAAGCAAAGCCAAAGCGGTGCAAGGTCTGATACAGCAGAATCCCGGCATGATCGCCGGTAAACGGACGCCCAGTGCGGTTGGCGCCGTGCATGCCGGGTGCCAGGCCAACGATCAGCAAGCGCGGGTTAGCGTCGCCAAAGGGCACGACCGGGCGGGCATGATAAGCGGGATTTTCTGCTTTGACTTCATCGAGAAAACTGGCCAGGCGCGGGCATTGGCGACAGGAAGTAAGGTTCATGGGGTTGGGTTGTCCTCGGAGGCAATATCATAGTTCTCAAACCCCTCCCGGCCTCCCCTTGTCAGGGGAGGAGACGTGGATTCCTCCCCTGCCTGCCCCTCTCCGATCAGCCCCTCCCCTGAAGCGGGGTAAGCAGGCAATCCGCGCAGCGGATGCTCGCACAAGGGGAGGATGGGAGGGGTTGGGGTTAGATTTTGAATTCGAGCCACCAGATCCTCATAAACGCCATCGATATTCCCCATCACCTCGCCATTGCCATAGCGAATAACCGTCAGACCAAGCCCATTCAGGAACCGGGTCCGTTCAAGGTCGCCTCCAGCCTTTTCCGCATGGTCGTGCCCATCAATCTCGATCGCAAGTCGCAATTCAACACAGTAAAAATCAACAATAAAGTTGCCAATAGGTTTCTGGCGCAGAAACTTGTGTTGGGCAAGCTGGCGCATGCGCAGGACTTGCTGCCACATGCGGGTTTCGGCTGGCGTGGGGTTCTTGCGGTTTTCGCGAGCCAGCGCGGTAAGATTTTTGTTGTAGGGAAGAAAAGGACTAACCCCTCCCTTCCTCCCCTTGTCAGGGGAGGGGCAGATTGGGGCTTCCCCCCTGACAAGGGGGGACCGAGGGGGGTTTAAGGTTTTACGCATGCCCGCAACTATTCGTCGGATCATCCAGCGGCAGATTGCCCTCGTGGATGCCGATGCTGCCCACGGCATGCACCGCCTTGATGAAATCGGCGTCTTCATGCAGCTTCGCCATGGAAAGCGGATGGGGCTTGCCGTGCATGCGCACCAGCCGAGCCATGCTCACTGCCGGCATGGTATAGCGCAGCCCGGCCAGCAGTTCATCCGCATCGTCGGGTTTGTTGCACAACAGTACCATGTCGCAGCCCGCCTTCAGGGCCGCTTCGGCGCGCTGCGCCGGGCCGCCGGCCACATGCGCACCGGCCATGGAAAGATCATCGCTGAAAATCACGCCGCCGAAACCCATCCGGGTGCGCAGGATATCTTTCAGCCAGATGCTGGAAAATCCGGCCGGGCCCGGATCCACCCCGGGATAAATCACATGGGCGGGCATGATGGCGGCCATGCCGAAATTGATCATTTGCTGGAATGGCATCAGGTCTTCCATCTCAATGTCGGCAAAGGAACGCTCGTCCACCGGCACCTCGTGGTGCGAATCGGCGCGCACATAACCATGGCCGGGGAAATGCTTGCCAACCGCCGCCATGCCGCCCTGTCTCAGGCCCAGCATCAGATGATGCGCCAGATCGGCAATGGCCTGCGGCTTGCGGTGAAAGGCGCGGCTGCCAATCACGCCGCTGGCGCCGAAGTCGATATCCAGCACCGGCGTGAAACTGAAATCCACCCCATGGGCGCGCAACTCGGCGGCGAGCACGTAGCCGGTCTGCTGGGCGAGGTGTTTCGCGCGAGAATGATGGTTGTCCCAGATCATGCCCAGCTCGCGCATTGGCGGCAGGCGGGTAAAACCTTCCTTGAAGCGCTGCACCCTGCCTCCTTCATGGTCCACCGCAATGAGCAGGTGCGGGGTGCGCAGGGCATGGATTTCGGCGCTGAGCGCACGCAATTGTTCCGGCGATTCGTAGTTGCGGCTGAACAGGATCACCCCGCCCACCAGCGGATGCTTCAGCCGCCGCCGGTCGTCATCATTGAGTTGCGTACCCACTACGTCCAGCATCACCGGGCCCAGCGACATAAATTTCCTTATCGTTCCAGAATCACGAAAGCCGCTGCCAATTCCTTTTCATCACTGATGGAAAGGTGATGGCTGCAAATAGCATGGCGCTTCAGCAAAGCCGACAGCTCGGGCGCAAAATCCAGCATGGGTTTGCCCAGCCCGTCATGAATCACACGGATATTATGCCAGGAAGCCGGGGAGCGAATCCCCGTTCCCAGCGCCTTGGCAAACGCCTCCTTGGCGGCGAAGCGCTTGGCGAGAAAGCGGGCGGGATGGCTGGCCTCGGCAAAACCGGCCCACTCCTGCTGCGCCAGTATGCGCCGCGCAAAAGCCTCGCCATGGCGTTCCCACACCGCTGCAATGCGGCTGGTTGCAACGATATCGGTGCCGATGCCGTAGATCATCAAAGCAAGTCCGTAACCGCCACTATGCCGTCATTGCGAGCATAGCGAAGCAATCTTGCTCGCATCAACCGAGATTGCTTCGTCACTTCGTTCCTCGCAATGACACCTCAGCAGCCACCATCAGGGATTTCATCTCGCGCACCGCGTTCTCCCAGCCCACGAACAGGGCATGGGCGACGATGGCATGGCCGATGTTGAGTTCGCCCATCCCGGGCAGGGCGGCAATCGGCTGCACGTTGTGGTAATGCAGGCCGTGTCCGGCATTGACGCGCAGGCCGATGGACTGGCCATAAGCCACCGCATCGGCGATGCGCGCGAATTCCTGCTGCTGCCCGGCATGATCCGGGGCATCGGCATAATGGCCGGTATGGATCTCCACCACTGGCGCGCCGGCAGCTATTGCGGCATCGAGCTGCTTGCGGTCGGCGTCGATAAAAAGCGACACACGAATCCCTGCCGCGCCCAGTGCGGCACAAGCCTCACGCACCTTGTCGAATTGGCCAGCCACATCCAGGCCGCCCTCGGTAGTCAGCTCCTCGCGTTTCTCAGGCACCAGGCACACGTCCTGCGGACGCACGCGCAGCGCGATCTGCACCATCTCGCCGGTCACCGCCATTTCCAGATTCATGCGCGTCTGCAACGTCTGGCGCAGGATTTCCACGTCCGCATCCTGAATATGGCGGCGGTCCTCGCGCAGGTGCAGGGTGATCACGTCCGCCCCGGCGGATTCGGCCATCAGCGCCGCCTGCACCGGGCTGGGATAAAGCGTACCGCGCGCCTGGCGCAGGGTGGCCACGTGGTCGATATTGACACCGAGCTGAATCATATTTTTTGCAAATCCTTGAGTAATTGTCGCGTATGCAGCGTCTGGTCGCCCAGGTAGTGGTTGAGCAGGGAGCGCATCAGCGCCTTGCCCTGCTGCAGCGTGAGCGGATCGCTGTAATCGTCGGCCGCCAGATCGAGTAGCGTTTTGCCGCGCAATTCTACACCGTTTTGCCCTGCCGATTGCCGCACCGGGCCGCGCTCGATCACGTAGCGATACGCTTCTTCCGCCGCCACGGGCAGCTCCGTCCCGGCCTCGCGATCGAGCGTCAGCGCATACCCCAGCTCCTGCAGCAGGCGCTTCTCGAAGCAGCGCAGAATGGCCTCGTAATCCGTGCGCCGCGCCAGATCCTGCAAAGTCTGCTGGTAATAAAGGAAAAGCTGCTCGTGCGGGTCATCGCGCTGCAGCAGCTTGAGCAGCAATTCATTCAGATAAAAACCGCACATCAGCGCCATGCCTTGCAGCAGCGGCTGCCCGCCCTGCCACTCGGCGCTGTGCAACGTGCGCAGCTCGTTCTTGCCAAACCAGTTCAGTTGCAGCGGCTGAAAGGAAAGCAGCAAACCGCGAACTGCCGATTTTGGCCGCCGCGCCCCGCGCGCCACAAGCGGCAGGCGGCCGTGGTTCTGGCTGAACACCTCGACAATCAGGCTGGTCTCACGATATGGATAGGTATGCAGGACATACGCAGGCTGGTCTTCCAGACGGGTTTTATTCGCGTTCACCATCATTCAATTTGGCTCAAAGGCGGTCGAGCGGGCGTTCCACGCCACGACCGCCACAATGAAGGACGTGAGTATAAATCAAAGAATTACCGGCAAGATCAGACATTAACTTATAAAATATTCGAATTCGACACACTGGAGCGCCCCCTTGTTTGATCGATTATTTAAATTAATCAGCGGGAATGACACGGGCAACAAGCACCGGGCGGGTAATCAAACACCTCCCTCCGGCCAGCAGGATGCCGCATTTCAACAGCTCAATCAACTCGCTCCCATCGCCGGCCCCGGCATCATTCCGGCATCTGCAACGAACGAAGACGCCGGACCCGCCGGCGGAGAAACCGCCAAATCCTTTGTTTGCCGTGAAGCCGTGCTCAATCACGAACAGCGCGTTGCAGGCTATGAATTCCGGCTGAACAAAGCCAAGCGCGACCGGATTCGCCATTCAGCCGATACCATTCACCGCCTTTATGATGAGGTGCTGATCCGCAATGTACTGAGGATGAACATTGAACGCTTGCTTGGGCATCGCATGGCCTTCATTCCGCTATCTGTCTATTCCCTGGACAACGCGCTGATTGAACAGTTGCCTGCATCCAACACTGTGCTGGTGCTCGAATGTTCTGAAGACTGGGGCACTGATAGTGACTATTCCCTTCTGCCGAGGTTGCAGGATCTTCGGACCCTGGGATTCCGGATTGGCCTGGCGAATTATCGTGAAAGGCCAGAAATGCAGCCTTTTCTGGACCTTGCCGAATACATGCTGATTGACGTTTCAGACCGGCCGCTGCCCGACATTACCACCGAGATCAACGCGATCAGCCGCAACGCCTTCTCCAAGAAACTGGTGGCACAGGATATCGAATCGCTGGAAATGTTGCAGGTATGCAAGAAGCTGCCGTTTTCCTTTTTCCAGGGCTCGTTTGTAACAAGCAGGGAAAAGTGGGACAAGCCCCGCGCGGACACCGGCAGGCTGAAAGTGCTGGAGATCATGAACCTGGTCCGGCGCAATGCCGAAACCACCGAAATTGCGGCTTTGTTCAGACAGGACCCCGTTTTATCCTACAAGATATTGCGCTACATCAACTCCCCTGCGGGCGGGTTGTCAAAACCGGCTTCCACGCTTGAGCATGCGCTGCTGATTCTTGGCCAGCAACAACTTTACCGCTGGCTAACATTATTGCTGTTTGTCAGCGGCAATGTGGAAGAACTGGATGCAGCGCTGATGGAAAATGCCCTGGTTCGGGCGCGCCTGACAGAATTGCTGGGCACGGAAAAAATGGGGGTCATGCAGAAAGACGATCTTTTCGTGACTGGCATGTTTTCCCTGCTGGACGTGCTGTTGCGTGTACCGATGGGTCAAGCCCTGGAGAATCTGAAATTGCCAGAGCCGGTGACGCAGGCCCTGATCGCTCATGAGGGGCCATTCGCCCCTTATCTGGAGCTGGCGACGGCCTGTGAGGAATTTGACGCAAAAAAGATCGCCCAACTAGCCAGGCTGCTAAATCTGGATGTGGACCGGGTGAACATCAACCACATTGACGCGCTAGTCTGGGTGCAAAATCTGGATGCGGGGCCTGCCTGACGCGGCCCGCTTTCCAGCACTGCATCACATCCCGTTTTTCTTCAGCCACGCCTGCATGCGCTTCCACCCATCTTCCGCCACGTCCTTGCGATAGCTGGGCCGGTAATCGGCGTGGAAGGCATGGGGCGCATCGGCATAGACATGGATCTCGGATTTGCCACCGGCCTTCTTGATGGCTGCACGCATGGCTTCCACGTCATCCAGCGGAATGCCCTGGTCCTGCCCGCCATACAGCCCCAGTACGGGCGCTTTCAGCTGCGCAGCCTGATCAAGCGGATACTGCGGCGTGCGCTCGCTCACCTCGCCGTCAATCCGGCCATACCACGCCACCGCCGCCTTGAGGCGCGGGTTATGGGCTGCGTATAGCCAGGTGATGCGGCCACCCCAGCAGAATCCGGTGATCGCCATACGCGACACATCGCCGCCATGGGCCCGGGCCCAGGACTCGCAGGCATCCAGATCAGTCATGACCTGAGCATCCGGCGTTCTGGATACGATGTTGTCGATAATCTCCTGGATGCTGCTGATTTTGCGCGGGTCGCCCTGGCGCGCAAACAGTTCAGGTGCGATGGCCAGATAACCGAGCCGGGCCAGGCGCCGGCAGACATCGGCAATATGTTCGTGCACCCCGAAAATCTCGGAAATCACCAGGATCACCGGGAAATTGGCGCCCGTGGCCGGTTGCGCGCGATAGGCCACCATTTCGCCATCGCTGACCGGCACCTTGATTTCACCCGCAAGCAGACCTTCGGCGCTGGTCTTGATCACGGTACCAGCCATCACCGGCTGGGTTGCGAGGGCAAACCCCGCGCCCAGCATGGTGATGACAAAAGCACGGCGGTTAAAGGGAATGCCGGGAACCAGGCTGTCGAATTCAGGGTTGCTGGAACGGGTTGCAGTTTTACTCATTTTCTTGCTCCTAAAAAATAAGGGCTTAGCCGCGCAGCCTGACCTCATGCTCCAGGTTGACCCGGCCATCTTCCTCCAGCACGCCGATGGTCGTGCCTTCGGTGTTGGATACAACGGGAATCGGTAGTTTGAGACCGGCACGGCGAATAAAGCGCAGTTCCCAGCCAAAATTTTCGATCCGGCGCAACGCCATCACCTGCAACTCATTCAATGTCTCATGCAGGTTGCCCGGGATCGGAGTTGAAGCGCCACGGTTTTCTCCATCCATCTTTTTTCCTTTTTTGTAGTGATGACACCATAAAACCCGTGTTACCGCTCAGTCACCCAGATTGGTGCCCACGCGGCGCGCGCTTTCCACCCACGGATGATCGGGTGGCACGGTTTTGACCTTTCCCGCCACATCCTCGAGTTTGACTGCCCGGGTTCCATCTCCCCTGGCGGCCACCATGACGCCGTAGTGCCCCTGATTGATCAGGTCGGCGCAGGCGGTACCCAGGCGCGTTGCCAGCAGGCGGTCCGCCGCGGAGGGAATACCGCCGCGCTGCAAATGCCCGAGGATGGTGACGCGCGCCTCCAGGCCGGTGAGCTGCTCGAGTTTTTTCGCCAGGCGCAGGGTGTGGTCGGCATACTGGATTTCCGTAACATGCGCGGGAGGCGTGACAGCCCCTTTCTTGCCGCCCCTAGTTTTTATTTTCTTCTCCTGCGCCGCCAGCATCGCGACATGGTCCTGTACCGAAACCGCCCCTTCCGCCACCGCCACGATGCTGAACGGCTTGCCGTTGCGGCTGCGCTCGCGGATCGCCTCGGCCACGCTTTCCACCGTGTAGGGAATTTCGGGGATCAGGATCACATCGGCACCGCCGGCGATACCCGCCCCCAGCGCCAGCCAGCCGGCGCGATGGCCCATGATTTCCACCACGATGATGCGGTGGTGGCTGTGGGCCGTGCTGTGCAGCCGATCCATGGCCTCGGTGGCGATGCCCAGCGCGGTGTCGAAACCGAAAGTGGTGTCGGTCATGGCGACGTCGTTGTCGATGGTCTTGGGCAGGGTGATGACATTCAGCCCTTTTTTCTTGAGGCGCAGGGCATTTTTCTGCGTGCCGCCGCCGCCCAGGCAGACCAGCGCGTCGAGATGGTTGTCATGGTAATTGCCGACGATGACATCGGTCATGTCCAGCACCTTGCCCCCCACCGGCATGCGGTGCGGCTTGTCCCGGCTGGTGCCCAGGATCGTGCCGCCGGTGGTGAGAATGCCCGACAGCTGGCCGCCGTCCAGGCGCGTGGTGCGGTTTTCCATCAAGCCGCGAAAACCGTCGCGAAAACCGATGATGTGCATGCCGTAATGACCGATACAGGCCTTGCCCACACCACGAATGGCCGCATTCAGCCCGGGGCTGTCACCCCCTGAGGTGAGGATTCCGATGTACTTGGTCATTTTTCTTCTCCCTTGAAATATTCGCTCCATTGTCCGCAATGTAGCTGAGCGCTGCAAGCGCGATCCGGCCAGGGCTCCCGGCTTATTTCATCAGGTCGACGGCGATTCCCCTGGCCCTCAGGCTATCGGCACGCTGATCGATATAGCGCTGGAATTCCGGATATTCCCGATATGCCCCGCTACCTGCGTAATCCAGCGCCGACTGGACGTGAAAAGCCTTGAGCATGGCTTCAGCGCGAAACACTTCCTTGCCTGAAGCGTCAAAAAACACCATGCTGGGGGCATAGTTGATATCGAGTTGCCGCGCCCATTCGCGCGCGCTGGTTTGCCGCCCGTCCGGCGTTGTCAGCGGTGCGTCGCTCCACATGTCAAGCTGCGCGATTTGCAGGGCATCCAGCAGGGGACGGCTTTCCTTGCGTTTAAGGATATCCAGGTGAAGCTCGTCGCAAGCCGGGCAGGTTTTCTGCTCGAACAACACCAGCAGCGGTTTTTTCGAGCGCTTCAGGGCGGCATCGAAGGCCAGTGGGGGCTTGATGAACCGCGCACTGGCATGCAGCTTTCCGCTAGCGGACTGGGCGGACTGGGCGGCAAAATAATCCCGGAACGAGCCTCCGCCCTCCTTTCCCTGACCGGCATAGTCCAGTGCCGCAGAGAAGCGGTGCGGGGCATAGTAGCCATTGATGCGCAATATCGCCTCGCCCTTTTCGTTCAGGGCCAGCAGGGTCGGGGTGAACATCACCCGCAGCTGCCGGGCGAATTCCTTTTCTGTCACGGTCTTGCCATCCAGCCCGGTCACCTCGCGGTCGCCCCACAGGTTGAGCGCGATCACGTCGAAATACTGGCGCGTCTTGTCCGCGATGGCGCGCTGGCCGAAATTGTCCTGCAGGAGTTTTTTGCAGTAGGGGCAGCCATCCTGGTAGAAATACAGCAAAACCCGGCGTTTATTGCCCGCGGCCTCGCGCACGTCATCGCGCAGATCCAGAAAGGAACTCCGGAACCAGGCGGGATGCTCCTCGTAGCCGGGATTGACCATGCCGGCTTCAAGCGCGCCTTCCTGCGAGGCCTGCGCCGGAGAAAGGAACAGCCACACTGAGCAGGCGAGGAGGAAAAAGCGCAGTGCGTGGCTCATGGCCGGTCTCCCATTACGTCTCAACAACCCGGCCAACTGGGCTTTACGCCTTGTTTTGCAAGCCGCGCGCCAGATCTGCCTTGATGTCCGCAACCGACTCCAACCCCACCGCCACACGCAGCAGTCCGTCGCCAATTCCGGCAGCAGCTCGCGCTTCGGCCGTGACCCGGCTGTGGGTGGTTGAGGCCGGATGGGTAATGGTGGTTTTGGTATCGCCCAGGTTGGCGGTAATCGAAACCATGCGCGTTGCATCCACCAGGCGCCAGGCCTCATCCTTGCCGCCCTTGACGTCGAATGCCACGATGCCGCCGCCGGTTTTCTGCTGCTTCATCGCCAGCGCGTGCTGGGGGTGTGAAGGCAGCCCGGGATAGTAAACACGTTCCACCCAGGACTGGCCTTCCAGCCACTGCGCCAGTTCCAGCGCATTGCGCGAATGCGCGTCCATGCGGATCTTCAGGGTTTCCAGCCCCTTCAGGATCACCCAGGCATTGAAGGCCGAGAGCGTTGGCCCCGCTGTTCTCAAAAAGCCGTACACCCCTTCCATGAGCTGCTTGCTGCCCAGCACCGCGCCGCCCAGCACCCGCCCCTGCCCGTCAAGATACTTGGTGGCGGAGTGGATCACGATATCCGCCCCCAGATCGAGCGGGCGCTGCAGCATCGGGGTACAGAAGCAGTTGTCCACCGCCAGCCAGGCACCGGCCTTGTGCGCGATGGCGGCCAGCTCGGCGATGTCGCACACCTCGGTGAGCGGGTTGGATGGCGTCTCGACGAAAAAGAGCTTGGTATTGGGTTGCACGGCCTGTTCCCAGGCAGCGGGCTCGGCCAGCGGCACGAAAGTGGTTTCCACCCCGAAGCGCTTGAGGATATTGCCGAACAACTGCACCGTGGTGCCGAAAATGCTGCGTGAGGCGACGATGTGATCGCCGGCCGAAAGCAGGCCCATCACGCAAGCCAGAATGGCGGACATGCCGCTGGAAGTGGCAACACAGAATTCCGCGCCCTCCAGTGCTGACAGCCGGTCCTGCAGCATGCTAACGGTGGGATTGGTGAAGCGCGAGTAAATATTTCCCGGCTCCTGCCCGCCAAAGCGGGCTGCGGCCTGCGCTGCATTCTCGAACACGAAGCTGGAGGTGAGGAACATGGCCTCGGAATGCTCGTTGAACTGGCTGCGCTGGGTCCCGGCCCGGATGGCCAGGGTTTCAAGATCAAAATCGTCGTTCATTGGTATTTCTCCCCGTAAATTTAGATTGAGATGATAACTTGAATCCGGCCATTAAGAATGGTCGCAAGCACGATCAGCGTTTGAGTCCGATCATCAGCACTCCTGCCAGAACTAGTAGTGAACCCGCAATTTGCGATGCAGAGATCGCCTCGCCGAGAAATACATAGGCAAGGAAAATAGTCGAAACTGGCCCGATAGCCCCCACCATTGAAGCATGCCCCGAGCCTATCCTGCGTATCCCGGCCGAGAGCAGGAATACCGGTAGCACGGTGGAAAAAATTGCCATTGCAAAACTTAGCGCATAAACCCGGTCCGTTTGTCTCAATGCGGCCATTGGATGCGTCAGCACAAACTGGATCAGCACAGCCACACAAGCCACGATCATGGCATACGCCGTGAATCGCAACGCCCCGATACGTGCAATTGCCCGCCCCGCCCCGACCAGGTAGATCGAGTAGGTGAGCGTGCTGGCGAAGACCAGCCCGACACCCAGTGCCAGCCCATCCTGGCCGGGATGGACATCCTGCATAACCACCAGCGCGATGCCAGCGTAACTCAACACCAGCGCCATCAGGGTGGATCGCTCGATTGGCTTTCTGATCAGCAGCGACGAGAGCACGATAACCATAGTTGGATAAAGAAACAGGATCAGGCGCTCCAGACCGGCAGAAATATATTGCAAGCCGGAAAAATCCAGCAGGCTGGACAGGTAATAACCGATCAGGCCCAGCCCGAGCACTGCCAGCCAGTCGCGCCGGTGCAAGGCTGCACCGCGCTGCGAGAATTGCCCCCAGATCGCCACCGCAAGAAAGAATGGAATGGAGAACACCATTCGCAGCGCCAACAGGGTCACCGGATCAACAGAGTCGATGTAAGCCAACTTGACCAGAATTGCCTTGGCCGAGAAACCGATTGCCGCAAGCATGGCGAAACTCATGCCGATTGCGACGTTGTGCTGGATATCAGCGCTACCTGCCGTATTGTTTGCCACAGAACCCCCTTTGTTGAAGCGGGTCTTAGGGCAAACTATAAAGCAATCGCGGTTGGACCCGCGCTTGCTTGTATGAATTCAGTTTAGTTCGAAAGAAAGCCGCGGCATGGAAAATGAACCCATAGCCACAGTCGCATGGAGGCGAAAAACGCGGGGAAGAGTTGGATACGTACTTTCATGGCAATAACTATATGCGAGGCGATATGCCGACGTCAACACCCGACAATCATTCGCGTGGGGATTAATCATCCTCTTCATTCAGATTCAAATCAAGCTGGCGGCTGGCCAGCCCGGCACCCGGCGCCTTGGGCCTGCCGCGTGCGGCCTCGATCTCGGCAAGGTATTCCGGCGTAATATCGCCGGTAATATATTCACCATTGAAACATGAAGTGTCGAAGCGGGTAATGGCTTCACGTGCAGCACGCACACCCTCGACCAGCGCCTCGAGATCCTGATAGATCACCGCATCGGCGCCGATTTCCTGTGCTATTTCCTCATCCGTGCGGCCTGTGGCCAGTAATTCGACACGTGTCGGCATATCGATGCCATAAACATTCGGGAAGCGCACTGGCGGTGCGGCAGAAGCAAAATAGACCTTGTTCGCACCGGCATCGCGGGCCATCTGCACGATCTGCTTGCTGGTAGTGCCGCGCACGATGGAATCATCCACCAGCAGCACGTTCTTGCCTTGAAATTCGATGCCGATGGCGTTGAGCTTCTGGCGCACCGATTTCTTGCGCAGCGACTGGCCGGGCATGATGAAGGTGCGTCCGATATAGCGATTCTTGATGAACCCCTCGCGGTAAGGCACATTCAGGTGATTCGCAAGTTGCAGGGCGCTGGGGCGGCTGGTATCGGGAATCGGGATAACCACGTCGATATCCAGATCACCATACTGATTCCTGATTTTATCCGCCAGGCTGACGCCCATGCGCAGCCGGGTTTCATACACTGAAATGCCGTCAATGACAGAGTCTGGGCGAGCCAGATAGACATACTCGAAAATGCAGGGGTTAAGCGTACTGGTTTCAGCGCACTGCTGGCTGTGGAAGTTGCCGCTCTCGTCAATCAGGACCGCTTCGCCAGGGTCTATGTCGCGAATCAGCTTGTAGCCCAGCACATCCAGTGCAACACTTTCGGAGGCCACCAGGTATTCCGGACCATTTTCAGTTTCGGCACGGCCCACCACCAGCGGACGGATTCCATGGGGATCACGGAAGGCTACCAGACCATAGCCGGAAATCATTGCCACCACGGCATAAGCGCCACGGCAGCGGCGATGCACCCCGGCCACCGCCTTGAAAATGGCTTTGGAGTCAAGATGGTCATTATGGGTGCAGGCTTGCAATTCATGTGCCAGCACATTGAGCAATACTTCCGAATCCGAAGTGGTATTGATATGGCGCAGATCGAGCCGGTACAAATCCTGACGCAACTGGTCTGCATTGGTCAGATTGCCATTGTGGGCCAGCACGATACCAAAGGGGGAATTGACGTAGAAGGGCTGGGCTTCGGCAGACGAGAAGGCATCGCCAGCGGTGGGATAGCGCACGTGGGCAATTCCCATGTTTCCCAGCAGGGAGCGCATGTTGCGGGTACGAAAGACATCCGCAACCAAACCATTGGATTTATGCATGTGAAAGGTGCTGCCATCGCTGGTCACGATGCCTGCAGCATCCTGCCCTCGATGCTGCAATACCAGCAAGCCATCGTAAAGCAGCTGGTTGACCGCGGTTTTAGCGACTATGCCGAGAATTCCACACATGGTTTAGAGCCTATTTCAGATAGTTATTCGTAACTGAGCCGTTTGGCAAAATCATCCGGCAACCAGACCCGGGCTTTCATTGTCAGCGCTTCCAGCGGCGCGCTGAACATTGCATCGCGCCAGAATTGCTGCCGTGGCAAGGTTGTCAGTCCGGACAGCAACACCAGTACCATCACGATCAGCAGGCCTCGTGAAAAGCCAAAGATAGCGCCGAGTCCGCGATCAAATGTACCCAGCCCCACCGTCTTGACCAGTTCCGACAATGCGATGGAGAACAAGCTCATCAACAGCAAAATAGTCAGAAACAGGATGACAAATGCTGCCAGCAGTTTCAGCGGTTCCCCCGGGATGGCCTCCGGCAATTGCGCCGCCAGCCACACGCCATAAGTATTGGCCACCAGAAAAGCCACTACCCAGGAAGCCAGTGCAAGAATTTCACGTACTGCACCGCGCATCACGCTGAGCAGGATGGAAAGCCCGACAATCAGTAATACCGTGTAATCAAAAACCGTCATTCGTCTTGGATGTCAGGCTGAAAACATTATTTTTTCTCAGCCACCATGCCATCCTGGATGCCTGCCGACTTGAGCTTGGCCAGCGCATGCTCCGCATCCTGGCGGCTGGAATAGGGTCCGGCACGAATAGCCATTTTTTCGCCCGCGGGGGATTTGATTTTTTCCACGTAATATTTGACGCCCAGTTCTTTCAGTTTGGCCTGTCGCTGCCGGGCATTGGCTTCACCCAGAAAGGCGCCAAGCAATACCACATAACTGGTGCCGGCATGTTGTGGCTCAACCGCTTTGGCTACGGGCTTGGCTTCCCTGGGCTTTTCAGCCGGTGGCCTGGGAGATTCAGCAGGCTTTTCCACCTTTACGGAAGGCGCCGCTTTCGGCTTGGGTTCAGGTACTTTTTCTGCCACAGCGGCAGGCTTTTCCGGTTCGGCAACGGAAAGCGGCGCAGACGGCAAAATCACCGGTTCAGGGGCTGCCTTGAATGAGTCCGCAACGCCTTGCGGGGATGGAATGCTGATGGCGATATCCTGCCCCACGGGTTTGGGTTCGTCATCCAGCACCATGGGCAACAGCGTGACCATCAGGACCACCAGCGTGATCGCACCGATCAGGCGGCGTCGTGCGCGTTTGCGGAGTTGAATTTCTTCAACAGTTGGGGAAGGCTGGTTTGCCATTCAGTCTAAGCGCTCGTTCATGAATAGATGGGCGTACGTTGCTGCATGATTTCGGCCACGGTATGGAAGGAACCGAAGGCCACGATTCTATCACTTCCACCCGCGATTTGGCAGGCATGGCGATAAGCAGCAGCGATATCCGGGAACACTTCATGGGCAAGATCAGCCACATGAGCCGCCAATGCCGCCGCAGGCATCCCTCGTGGATGTTCAATCCCGGACACCAGCCACAGATCGACCACGCCCTTCAAGGCGGCGACCACCCCGCTGACATCCTTGTCCGCCAGCATGGCAAACACCGCGATGGTCCTGCCGCCCTCCCCCATCTGGCGCAAATTGGCCGCCAGCGCCCGCGCCGCATGCGGGTTATGGGCCACATCGAGGATTACCTTGGGTTTTCCGGGCAGCACCTGGAAGCGCCCTGGAACAGTAGCCTCCAGCAGGCCACGACGAATATCTTCTGGCGTCACGGGCAGACGCTCGCTGAGCGCCTCCAGGGCCGCGAGACAGGCGCTCGCATTGTCCAGCTGGTAATCCCCGCGCAAAGCCGGAAAAGGGAGGCTCAGGTGCCAGCCGCCATGGCTCGCAAACTGCCACTGCGAAGCCTCTTGCTGCGCAACGAAATCCTTGCCAGCGAGTTTCAGACGGGCGCCGATTTGCGCTGCATGATCCAGCAAGCGGCGCGGCGGGCTGGCATCAGCACACACGGCAGGAGTGTTCGCCCTGAAAATGCCGGCCTTCTCCCAGCCGATGGATTCGCGGTCATCGCCAAGATAATCCATGTGATCGAGATCCACGCTGGTCACAATGGCGCAGTCGGCATCGAAGGCGTTTACCGCATCGAGACGTCCGCCCAGGCCCACTTCCAGGATGGCCACCTCAACCTGTTGCTGCTGAAACAGCCACAAGGCGGCCAGCGTACCAAATTCGAAATAACTCAGCGATATATCGCCGCGCGCGGCTTCCACCGCGACAAAGGCATCGCATAACGCCTGGCCGGATGCTTCCTGCATGGCGATACGGACACGTTCGTTGTAGCGCAGCAGATGAGGAGAAGTATAGAGACCGGTCTTGTAGCCTGCTGCGGACAGAATGGCCTCCAGCATGGCGCAGGTAGAGCCTTTGCCATTGGTGCCGCCCACGGTGATGAGGGGAAAGGAAGGCCTGAGTTGCAGCCGTGCCTTGACCTGACTGACCCGCTCCAGCCCAAGCTCAATGGTTTTCGGGTGCAATTGCTCAAGATGGGCCAGCCAGCCCGATAGCGTGGTATGTGGGCTGGACACTGGGGGCTGAGGCATACCTACGGGCGTAGTTAACATGACCTCAGTCCTGAGAGGCTCAGGCTGCTGCGGGCATCCGCGACATCATGGTCAACAGGCTGGCGAGCCGGTCGCGCATCTGGCGGCGGTCGATAATCAGGTCCACAGCGCCATGTTCAACCAGGAATTCGGCACGCTGAAAGCCATCCGGCAAAGTTTCGCGTACCGTTTGCTCGATCACGCGTGGTCCGGCAAAGCCGATCAGTGCATTGGGTTCTGCCACGATGACGTCGCCAAGCATGGCAAAACTGGCGGAAACGCCGCCCATGGTAGGGTCAGTAAGCACCGAGATGAACGGCAGGCCGGCATCACCCAGCTTTGCCAGCGCGGCACTGGTTTTGGCCATCTGCATCAGGGACAGCAAACCTTCCTGCATGCGCGCTCCGCCGCTGGCGGAAAAGCACACGAATGGCACGTGCTTTTCCAGGCAGACATCCACACCGCGCACGAAACGCTCCCCCACCACCGAGCCCATGGACCCGCCCATGAATTTGAACTCAAAAGCGGCTGCCACCAGATTGACGCCCTTAACGCTGCCCTGCATCACCACCAGCGCATCCGTCTCGCCGGTATCCCGCTTCGCATCCACAAGGCGCTCGACATAGCGTTTACTATCCTTGAACTTAAGGCTATCGACCGGCGTCACGCTGGCACCGATTTCCTGGCGACCCTCGGCGTCAAGCAGAAAGTGCAGGCGGGTGCGGGCAGAAATACGGTAGTGATGGCTGCATTTCGGGCACACCTCGAGATTTTTTTCAAGATCGGTGCGGTAGAGCACCGATTCACAGGTAGGACACTTGCTCCACAGCCCTTCGGGCACTGATTTTTTGGTGTCGCTATCGATCTTGCGCTTGATTTTGGGGGGAAGAAGTTTCTGAAACCAGCTCATGTTTTATCCTTGAATTAGCGGTCAGCAGTCAGCCATCAGCAGTCAGTAAATGTGCGGCAAAGCCGCTTCCCAATTGCTGACTGCTGACAGCTGGTGGCTGTTTACTTAATTATCCATGGCAGTACGAATACCCTTGACCAGGGTATATACATTTTGCGCCACGGCATCTGCCTCTGAATTTTCTATTTCCTGCACAATACGGCTGCCGATCACCACCGCATCGGCAAACCGGGCCACCGCCCGGGCCGTTTCGCCATCGCGGATGCCGAAGCCGACACCCACCGGCAGGCTGGCGGCAGCTTGGATGACAGGAATCTTCCGGCTGACTTCCTCCAAGTCCAGATTCGCCGAACCCGTCACGCCCTTGAGGGAAACGTAGTAAATAAACCCTCGCGCCAGCTTCGCCACCTGGGCAAAACGCTTGTCCGGCGTGGTGGGCGAAAGCAGAAAAATCATGTCGATGTCGCGCTGCTGCAAGGCCGCGGCAAGACCGGCGCACTCTTCCGGCGGATAATCCACTGTCAGCACGCCGTCCACTCCCGCGCTCCCTGCTGCCTGGGCAAACTGCTCGTAGCCCATGGCCTCGATAGGATTGGCATAGCCCATCAGCACCACCGGGGTGGACGGGTTGGTCTTGCGGAACTCCGCCACCATCCCCAGCACATCCCGGAGTCCAACCCCATGCTTCAGGGCACGTTCGCTGGCGCGCTGAATAGTGGGACCGTCCGCCATGGGGTCGGAAAATGGCACGCCCAGTTCGAGGATATCCGCCCCCGCTTCGACCAGCTTGTGCATCAGCGGCACGGTCTGGTCGGGAGAAGGGTCGCCGGCAGTGATGAAGGGGATCAGGGCTTTTTTACCCTGAGCACGAAGATTCTTGAAGGTGGTTTCAATGCGTGACATGGAAATTCCGTAATTAAAACTTGATACCCGACAGCTCGGCCACCGTGTTCATATCCTTGTCTCCGCGGCCAGACAGGTTGACCAGCAGCACTTTGTCCCTGGACAGCGTCGGCGCCAGTTTGGCGGCATAGGCCAGGGCATGGCTCGATTCCAGCGCCGGGATGATACCTTCGAAGCGGCACAGGTCATGGAACGCCTGCAATGCCTCGGCATCGGTTACCGCCACGTATTCGGCGCGACCGCTGTCCTTGAGCCAGCAGTGTTCCGGCCCCACGCCGGGGTAATCGAGGCCGGCGGAAATAGAATGGGTTTCGATGATCTGGCCGTTGGGGTCCTGCATCAGATACTGGCGCGCGCCGTGCAGCACGCCGACGCCGCCGGCATTGAGCGGCGCCGCGTGCTTGCCGCTTTCCAGCCCCAGGCCGGCGGCCTCGACGCCGATCAGCTTGACGCCCTCCACCGGGATGTAGGGGTAGAAGATGCCGATGGCGTTGGAACCGCCGCCCACGCAGGCGATCACCGCATCCGGCTGGCGGCCGGTCATTTCCGGCATCTGCACCTTGGCTTCCTCGCCGATCACGCACTGGAAATCGCGCACCAGCATGGGATAGGGGTGCGGACCCGCCGCCGTGCCCAGAATGTAGAAGGTGCTTTCGACATTGGTGACCCAGTCGCGCATGGCCTCGTTGAGGGCATCCTTGAGGGTTTTCGAGCCGGATTCCACCGGCACCACCGTGGCGCCCAGCAGTTTCATGCGATAGACGTTGGGCGCCTGGCGCTTGACGTCCTCGCTGCCCATGTAGACCACGCATTCCAGGCCATAGCGTGCCGCCACGGTGGCGGAGGCCACACCGTGCTGGCCGGCGCCGGTCTCGGCGATGACGCGCTTCTTGCCCATGCGCCGCGCCAGCAAGGCCTGGCCGATGGTGTTGTTGATCTTGTGGGCGCCGGTGTGATTGAGGTCTTCGCGCTTGAGATAGATCTGCGCCCCGCCGAGATGTTCCGACCAGCGGCTGGCGTGGTAAATGGGGCTGGGGCGGCCGACATAGTGCTTGAGCTCGCGCACGAATTCGTCCTGGAATTCCGGATCCTTGCGGCATTGCTCGTAGGCAATGCGCAACTCGTCCAGCGCCTCGATCAGGGTTTCGGCAACAAAAATGCCGCCATATGGGCCGAAATGGCCGTGTTCGTCCGGCAGATCATACATTTGCACTACACATTCTCCTTGCGCACTTCCCGCATGAACGCGGCAATCCTGGCCGCATCCTTTATGCCCTTGCTTGCTTCGACGCCGCTCGACACGTCCACCGCCCAGGGTTTGACCTGCTCGATGGCGGCCCTGACATTGGCCGGGTCCAGGCCGCCGGAAAGGATCACCGGCAGCGGCAAACCTTCCGGAATCAGGCCCCAGTCAAACGATTGTCCGGTCCCGCCGGCCTGGCCTGCGACAAAGGCATCCAGCAGCAGCCCCTTGGCGCCACGGAAACGAATTGCGTATTGTAGCAAATCCACCCCGGGTTTGACGCGCACCGCCTTGAGATAAGGCACACCGAAACTGGCGCAGAATTCAGGTGCCTCATCGCCATGAAATTGCAACATATCCAGGCGCAATGCCCGCAGCACCAATTCGACTTCGGCAACATCCGGGTTGACGAACAGACCCACGGCTGTCACAAACGGCGGCAAAGCAGCCGCAATGGCAACAGCCTGTGCAGGCGAAACGTGGCGCGGGCTGGGTGGATAAAAGACCAGGCCGATCGCATCGGCACCATGCTGTGCCGCTGCCATGCCATCTTCAATTCGGGTAATGCCACAGATTTTAGAGCGGGTCATGACCTTGCTTAGGGATATCGGTTCCGGGTGGATATTCTAATCCAAAACTCAGCATCCGGCCCGCACCCGGCAAATTCCATATCGGGTCATATTCGGCCCCGGCAAAATAGAGTCCATCCGGTGAAAAGGTGGGGGCAGCGCGGGTTCGATCGGCGTGTTGCAACAACTCGGCAATCCACTCAGGGGGGTATTTTCCCTTGCCCACATACACCAGACAGCCCACGATATTGCGCACCATGTGGTGCAAAAAACCATTGGCGGCGAGATCAAAAATCAGGGTATCCCCTTGCCGCTCCAGAGTGAGGCTGCGCAAATGCCTCACGGGTGATTTTGCCTGGCAAGAGGATGCGCGGAAGGCAGAAAAATCATGCTCACCCTGCAGGTAACTCGCGCCCTTGCGCATCAACTCAAGATCAAGCGGCGCATGAAACCAGCCCATTTTTCCAGCGAAAAGTCCCGGACGCACCGGATGATTAAGCAACAGATATCGATAGCGACGCCCCTGAGCTGAAAACCGGGCATGAAAATCATCCGCCACCTGACGCGCCCACAGGATGCTGACTCCGTCTGGCAAAAGCGCATTACAACCGCGCACCCAGGCCGATTCGGGGCGCACGACGGCCGTTTCGAAATGCACGACCTGCGCAAGCGCATGCACGCCTGTGTCAGTTCTCCCAGCGGCATGCACACGAACTGGTTCTCCAGCAATCCCTGCCAGGGCATGTTCCAGCGCATCCTGTATGCCACAGCGTGAAGGCTGGCTCTGCCAGCCGCAGAAACCGCTACCATCGTATTCGAGGCCAAGCGCGATTCTTACCACCAGATCAGCCCGAGAAACAAAACCGCAACAGCAAGGATAGCCGCATCGGGCCAGTCAAAAGCGGGCAGTTCCAGGGTGATCTCCGTGGCAACGTGCGGCACAGGGTCGAGTGTCGCACGCAGATCACTCCACCAACCCTGAACATTGCGCCGTGGCTGCTGTTCAGCGTACTGAAGTGTGAGCCAGAGACGCACTGCAACACGATCTGCATCGAGCCCCACCGCCCTGAACGGTCGCATCAACACATAAAGCCCGCTTAAAAGAGAATCCCGTGGGCAGGATCGCAACAGCCACCCAAGAGCGAGCAACAGCAGCAGTAAGCGCCACGCTTGCAATCCGCCTCCTTGCAGGCCCTGGAGTGATGGACTGAACGTACCCAGCGCAGGAAACAAAGCATCTCCTGGAGTAGCAAACGCATAGATCAGCAGCAGAGACAGCAGCAGCCAGCGGGCACGGCGCACCATGTGAAATATGCCTACAGGGCGAGCTGCCAGTAACAGCGTGGCAGCCGCCACGGAAATCAGCGCAAGAAATTCAAGTCCAAGACCCTGGACGGCTATTGCGAATCCAAGCCATAGCAGGATTTTGGTAGCAGGATGGAATTGAATAAAAATCTCGCTCAAGAAAATGAAAAGCCCTCCACGAAACCACCGTGGAGGGCTTTCTACAGAGATCAGCTTCAGAATGAGGCCAGTAACTGGTTCGCATCAGCCTGCTGCTGGGTGTTACCTTCTTTCAATACTTCTTCCAGAATTTCCTTCGCCCCTTCCTTGTCGCCCATTTCCACATAGGCGCGTGCGAGATCAAGTTTGGTAGCCACCTCCCCACCCGCGCCTTCGCCCGCCGCAGCCTCGGCCACTACCTCGGTAGACGGCAATTCATCGAGGTCAAGACTGATTCCGGACAGATCCAGCTCAGGAAGTGCTGGTGCGGCGCGCCCTTCTTCTACCGCTAGCGTTTCCTTCTCGGCTTCCAGGTCGAAATTGAAATCCAGGTGGGTTTCTTCCTCTGGCAAAGGCGTAGAGCCAATATCGATGGACTCTTCCTCCTCCTCGGGCAGGGCAGGCTCTTCCGCCACAGAGACTGGTTCAGCATCAGGCAAATCGAAAGAGAAATCGGGAGCATCATCGTCAACGGTCGCTACAGAAACTTCAGCTGCCGCGGCTGGCTCCATCAACTCATCCAGTTCACCTTCCAGACCAGCGGCCTCTGTCTCGGTTGCCATCCCTTCAGGTTCGACAGCTTCACTTGCGGGCTGAGGCGAAGTCAGATCTCCCAGATCGAATTCGAGCGTTTGATCCATCTCATTCGAGGGAATATCTTCTGAAGGCTCAATGGATTCAACAGGCTTTTCGGCGAAGGCGTCCAGATCAAATTCAAGCACACCCGAATCTTCTTCTGCCTGTTCCTGCGCTTCAATCAAGCCCTCTGTGGCTGCAAACGCATCAGGCAGCAACCCTGATTCTGACTCTGTCTCGCCTGCCACGCTGAACTCAAGATCCGCCGGCGAATCTTCAGCAGGCACATCTTCTTCTATCAGGCCCTGCGTAGGCTCATTCAGGTCAACACCATCGAACATCGCAGCAGCAGCCACAGGTGCAACGACTGCCGCACCTGCCAAGATTTCTTTTGCTGTCCCGCCCTCATTCGCACCATAAAGCGGGTTATTTGGATCAAGCGCGCGCCCCATCTCGGTTGCCCTGTCCCACAGCGGATTGGCCTGGCCACCAATTGCGGCATACAACTCACCGGCAAGTGTTTCAAAAGCAATAAGATTTTTCCGCGCAGCGTATATTTCCAGCAGCTTGAGCTGAATTTCGTGACGGCCTGGGTCTTTAGCCATCGCCTCTTTCAGGATTTCCTCGGCTTGGGCATCGCGACCATAAGCCATGTAAACTTCAGCCTCGGCTATCGGGTCGACATCGTTGGTATCGATTGTACCCAGACCGGCCTGACTGAAATCCGTGAGGAAAGAAGTGTCGCCGGTATCCACCACGCCGCCTGCAGTCTCACCAAAAACAGTGTTGGCCTTGAGATCGCCGCCGGTGAGGATGCTGTCCTCAAAGCTGGACAGGCTCTTCCTGCGCCGCCTGTTGATGGCGATCAGCGCTCCGCCACCGAGCAGGGCCAGTGCGCCTGCGGCACCCGCCATATACAGGGAATCACCAGTCAAGCTATCCAGCATGCTGACTTCTTCCACTGGCTCAGGTTTGGCGGGTTCGACTGCAGGCTTCTTGACCACCTGCACTTCGGCCTCGGGCTTGGCCTTTTCCACCGCAACAGCCACTTGCTCAACCGGTTTGACTGAAGCTTCTGGCGGTTTTTCAGCAGGCTTGGGTTCAGGCTTGGCTTCTGCCCGTGTTTGCAGATCAGCCAGGTTTTTGTTCTTCAGCTCGATGAGCTGCTGCATTTCCTTGACGCTTTTTTCGAGCGTGGCGATGCGCTCATTTGCTTCCTTGAGCGATTTTTCACGTGCGATCGATTCTTCTTGCAACGACTGAACCCGGCTTTGCAGCACCTGGGCATCCTTGCCGCTCACCGCCTCACCCTTGGTAACTTTCAGCACATCCTTGCCAGATGCAGGAGGCGGGGCTGCCTTATCTTCAACCGCAGAAGTGATTTTGCCCTCGGCCATCCGCTTGGATTGATCACCTTTGGGCGCTGGCGCTTCATCCACGGCAGTTGCAAGCTTCTGACGGTAGGCATTCCAGTCTGCCGTATGCGCCTTCAATTCACGGCTGGCATCGGTATGACTCACGGATGCCAGATTCTGCTCGTCTGGAACGCGCAGAATCTGGCCGGTTTTAAGGCGGTGCATATTCTTGCCGGAAAATGCCTGAGTGTTTGCCTGGTACAGAGCCACCAGCATCTGCTCGAGGTTATACCCCTCAGGCTTCAACTGGGTGGCGATCGCAGTCAGCGTCTCACCTTTTCTCACCGGACCGTAGCTACCGTCCTCAACTGCAATTCGCTGGGGTTCGGCTGATTTGCTTGTGGACTTGCTCACCTTGGCAGGCTTGTCAGCATTGCCTTTGGCGCCCGCAGCGGGAATGGAATCACCGCCCTGCGGGGCCGGCGATGCTGCATATTTAACCGCAGGAGCGGCAACAGAGTGCGCGGCCTGGGGTACGGAAAAACCGGGAGGATCGAGCAGTACGGTATATTCCCGCAGCAAGCGGCCAGCCGCCCAGTTCAATTCAACCAGCATATCCAGAAAGGGTTCGTTGACCGGTTGCGTGGTAACAAGCCTGATGACCGGCGCGCCATCTGCTTTCTGCTCAACACTGAACTTGATATCCAGCAAGGAAACTCTACGTTCAATACGAGCTTCACTAAAGGCCTCTGCCGAAGCCAGCCGGGCCGCAACAGAGCCCAGTTCGTCCTTCTGTACCGAGAGCAGTTCGATTTCTGCCCGCAAAGGCTGCCCCAGACCAGAAGAGATGGTCAATCTCCCCAATCCAGCCGCATCCGCAGTCATCGGCGACAGAGCCAACAAGCCCGCATATATCCACGGTTTTAATTTGAATGTGCGCACCATGCCATCCCCAATTCTATAATTTTGGCTACGTTAATTAACTTAACATCATATAGTTAGGGATGCAAGCTAAACTTATATGTCAGATATAATCGATCTTTTACAAGCAAATCAATAGATTACATTAACAGCAAAAAAGTTTTACAAAAAAGCCCACTGTTTCTGTGGGCTTTTCTTGTACAGGCCTGAAATGTGTCTCAAGCCTCAATCAGGATGCGCAGCATGCGGCGCAACGGCTCGGCAGCGCCCCACAGCAACTGGTCGCCCACGGTAAAGGCAGACAGATACTGCGGTCCCATGTTGAGCTTGCGCATGCGGCCTACCGGCACGGTCAGTGTGCCGGTGACAGCGGCCGGGGTCAATTGCTCCATGGTGATCTGGCGGTCATTGGGCACCACCTTCACCCAGTCGTTGTGCGCGGCGATGATGCCGTGGATCTCGTCGAGCGGCACGTCTTTCGTCATCTTGATGGTCAGCGCCTGGCTGTGGCAGCGCATCGCGCCGATGCGCACGCACAGGCCGTCGATCGGAATCTGGTTACCGGAGCGCCCGAGAATCTTGTTGCACTCGACCTGCGCCTTCCACTCTTCCTTGCTCTGACCGGATTCGAGCGCCACGTCGATCCACGGAATCAGTGAGCCGGCCAGCGGCACCGGCCACGCGTCAACGGGATAGCTATCGGAGCGGATGAAGTCGGCCACCTTGCGGTCGATCTCCAGAATGGCGGAAGCCGGATCGTCCAGCAGCGGCTTGACCTCGCCGTTGATCGCGCCCATCTGCTGGATCAGTTCGCGCATGTTGCGCGCACCGGCGCCTGAGGCTGCCTGATAGGTCATGGGGCTGATCCACTCGATCAGGCCCTTGTCAAACAGGCCGCCAATCGCCATCAGCATCAGGCTGACGGTGCAATTGCCGCCGACGTAGGTTTTGACGCCCTTGTTCAGCCCATCCTTGATCACGTTCTTGTTGACCGGGTCGAGAATGATGATTGCATCGTCCTTCATGCGCAGCGTGGAGGCTGCGTCGATCCAGTAGCCGTTCCAGCCGGCGGCGCGCAGGTCGCCGTACACTTCCTTGGTATAGTCGCCGCCCTGGCAGGAGATGATGGCGTCCATGGCCTTGAGCTCGTTGATGTCTTTCGCGTCCTTGAGCGGCAGCACCTCCTTGCCGATGTCAGGCCCCTTGCCACCGGGATTGGAAGTGGTGAAGAAAACCGGATCAATCACATCAAAATCCTTTTCTTCGCGCATGCGCTGCATCAGCACCGAACCCACCATGCCACGCCAGCCGACCAGACCTACTTTCATCATTTTCCTTTACCTCATTCCGTTAGAAGGTAAGGCGTGAAGCGTAAGGCATAAGGCGGATCCCCTTACCCCTCACCCCTCACCCCTCACAGATTTTTTACCACCGCATCGCCCATCGCGCTGCACGATGTTTTCAGCGTGCCTTCGGTATGGATATCCACCGTGCGGCAGCCCTGCGCCAGCACTTTTTTCACTGCGTTCTCAATCCGGGTCGCACCTTCCTCATTGTTGAAGGTATAGCGCAACATCATGGCCACAGAAAGAATGGTTGCCAGCGGATTGGCAATATCCTGACCGGCGATATCGGGGGCAGAGCCATGGCTGGGCTCGTACAGGCCCTTGTTGTTGGCATCGAGCGAAGCGGAAGGCAACATGCCGATTGAGCCGGTGAGCATGGAGGCTTCGTCCGACAGAATATCGCCAAAAATATTGCCGGTAATCATCACGTCGAACTGCTTGGGCGCACGCACCAGTTGCATCGCGGCATTGTCCACATACATGTGAGACAGCTCGACTTCCGGGTAATCCTTGTTCATTTCGGTCACAATTTCGCGCCACAGTTCGGTGGTTTCCAGCACATTGGCTTTATCCACGGAACACAGTTTTCGGCTGCGCTTCATGGCGATTTCGTAGCCCACCTTGGCAATACGGCGGATTTCCGATTCTGAGTAGCGCATAGTGTTGATACCCTCGCGCTCGCCATTTTCATTAAGCTGTATGCCGCGCGGCTGGCCGAAGTAGATATCACCTGTCAGTTCGCGCACGATCATGATGTCCAATCCGGATACCACTTCCGGTTTGAGCGTGGAGGCACTGGCCAGCTCGGGATAAAGCAGTGCCGGGCGCAAATTGGCAAACACGCCCATCCCCTTGCGGATACGCAACAGCCCTTGCTCCGGACGCATGGGGCGCGGAAGCGCATCATACTGCCAGCCACCCACCGCACCCAGCAATACAGCATCGGAATCCTGCGCCAGCTTCATGGTGGATTCAGGCAGGGGATCACCTGCCGCATCATAACCGGCACCACCAATGTGCGCCTGTTCCAGCTCGATTTTCATGCCGTCACTGGCCAGTGCTTTCAGAACCTTGACAGCCTGGGCAACGATTTCCGGCCCGATTCCGTCGCCGGGCAATACTGCGATTTTCATTTTGATAGCTTTCAGCAATCAGCCATCAGCGGTCAGTTTTCAAACGGGGCCTTTAAGCTGACCGCTGATAGCTGACCGCTGACCGCTAGTTAAACACCCACGGCTCCGACTGGCGGCGCCGCTCTTCATAAGCCTTGATCTTGTCCGCATGCTGCAGGCTCAGGCCGATATCATCCAGGCCATTCAGCAGGCAGTATTTGCGGAAACTGTCCACATCGAAACTGAACACCTGTCCGCCTGGAGTGGTGACAGTTTGCGCATCCAGATCGATACTGAGGCGGCATCCTGGCTGCGCAGCCACTTCCTTGAACAGCAGATCCACACACTCTGCATCCAGCACGATCGGCAGGATTCCATTCTTGAAACAGTTGTTGAAAAAAATATCCGCAAAGCTGGGCGCGATCACGGCACGAAAACCATAATCCAGCAGCGCCCAGGGCGCATGCTCGCGACTCGATCCACAGCCAAAGTTTTCCCGTGCAAGCAGAATCTGTGCTCCCTGATAGCGCGGCAGGTTAAGCACGAAATCCGGATTGAGCGGACGGCTGGAATTATCCATGCCCGGCTCACCATGATCGAGATAGCGCCACTCATCGAACAGATTAGGCCCGAAGCCGCTGCGCTTGATGGATTTCAGGAACTGCTTGGGGATAATGGCGTCAGTATCCACATTGGCGCGGTCCAGCGGCGCCACGAGGCCATTCAGGTGAGTAAATTTTTCCATTTTTGGCTTACTTTTTCTCTTCAGCAGTCTGTTCTATCTTTTCACCCACGATGGACATGTCCTTGCCTATCCCCTTCAGCACGGGGCTTTGCTTTTCTTCGCCTTTACGTTCGATCTTGTTACCCAGGTTGGCCGTACCCTTGCCCACGCCTTGAACCGTATTGCAGCCCGTCACAAGCAGCAGGCAGAATAGCGTTAAAAATATTTTCAGAATACGCATGATAATCATCAGCCCAGTTTGCGCACATCGGTGAAATGCCCTGCAATCGCTGCTGCAGCCGCCATTTCAGGGCTGACAAGATGGGTGCGCCCACCCGGCCCCTGGCGCCCTTCAAAATTACGATTGGAGGTAGAAGCACAACGCTCGCCCGGCTCCAGGCGATCGGCATTCATCGCCAGACACATGGAACAACCCGGCTCACGCCATTCGAAACCCGCTGCGAGAAAAATCTGGTCCAGCCCTTCCTGCTCTGCCTGATCCTTGACCAGGCCAGAGCCCGGAACCACCATCGCCAGCTTGATATTGGAGGCGATGTGACGCCCCTTGGCAACAGAAGCAGCAGCGCGCAAATCCTCGATTCGCGAATTGGTGCAGGAGCCGATGAACACCTTGTCCACGGCGACCTGGTTGATCGGCGTATTGGCCTGCAACCCCATATAGGCCAGTGCCCGCTCCATCCCGCCCCGCTTGACCGGATCGGCCTCATGAACAGGATCGGGCACGCATCCATCGATCGCCACCACCATTTCAGGCGAAGTGCCCCACGTAACCTGAGGCTTGATGGCGCTCCCGTCCAGTTCCACGACACAATCAAATTTCGCGCCTTCATCACTGTGCAAAGTGCGCCAGTAAAGCACAGCCTGATCCCACTGATCGGCCTTGGGTGAGAACGGGCGCCCCTTGACATAGTCGATGGTGGTTTCATCCACCGCCACCATGCCGGCGCGGGCACCCGCCTCGATCGCCATGTTGCACAAGGTCATGCGGCCTTCCATGGAAAGCGCGCGAATCGCCGCGCCTGCGAACTCGATGGCGTAGCCGGTCCCGCCGGCAGTGCCGATTTCGCCAATCACAGCCAGGGCGATGTCCTTGGCCGTAATGCCCTTGCCCAGGCCGCCATCCACCAAGACCTGCATGGTTCTTGATTTTTTCTGCAGCAGGCATTGCGTGGCCAGCACGTGCTCCACTTCGGAAGTACCTATTCCGTGCGCCAACGCGCCAAAAGCCCCATGCGTGCTGGTATGGGAGTCGCCGCACACCACGGTCATGCCGGGGAGTGTGGCGCCCTGTTCGGGCCCGATGACATGAACAATACCCTGGCGCAGATCCGACATCTTGAATTCGGTAATCCCGAACTCCTCGCAGTTCTGGTCCAGGGTATCCACTTGCAGGCGGGAAATGGGGTCGGCAATACCGTTCTTGCGATCGGTAGTAGGCACGTTGTGATCCGCAACGGCAAGATTGGCAGACAGGCGCCACGGCTTGCGGCCAGCCAGCCTCAAACCCTCGAATGCCTGGGGACTGGTCACTTCATGCAGCAGATGGCGATCGATATAAAGCAGCGTGGTCCCATCGGACTCGGTATGCACCACGTGGGACTGCCACAACTTTTCGTACAGCGTTTGTGCGCTCATTACATAAATTCTGCGAAAAACACAAATTATTGCACAATCGCCAGCTTGCGAACAATTACAAAATGGAAAGGCCTACGGCACCAGGCCTTCGATCCAGTGGCGATAGAGCTGTTCCGCGACCTGATTCAAGCCTGGCACGCGAGCCGGCAAATCCTGCTGAATGACTCCAACGGCTTGTACGCCCGGGCTGCTTGACGCCGCAGCAATCTCTTCTGCTCCGATAGCACACCACTCTTTCACCATCTCTTCAGTCATTTCAACATGGCACTGCATGGCCAGGTGAGGACCCATTACAAAAGCCTGATTCTGGCAATATGCACTGCTCAGGATCGTGGTTGCGCCGGATGGAAGGGAAAAAGTCTCACCATGCCAGTGAAATGCCGTAAATTCACCTGTTTCGCCAAACCACGCCCGTGCCTCGGTATTTTTTGCCACCGCCACCTCGCCCCAGCCAATCTCCTTGACCGGATTGGGCCCCACTGACCCGCCCAGCGCTTTGGCCATGAGCTGTCCACCGAGGCAATGACCCAGCACGGGGATGCCAGCAGCGGCAGCCTGCCGGATCAGCGCCAGAACCGGCGGAATCCATGGCAAATCGTCATTAACGCTCATCGGACCGCCCATGAACACCAGGCCGGAAAATGCCTGTGCGTTTTGCGGCACAGGCTCACCTTCATCAATCGCAAGCAAACGCCATGGAATATTTTTTTCATCCAGGAATGTGGCAAAATAACCCGGACCTTCACTTTTGGCATGGCGAAATATAGCAACCGGTTTCATTCTAGGGAGCCTCCAGCATCATGAAAAAACGATATTCTAGCCTAGCCTTGATGACAGTGTTGTTATTCTCTGCTTCGTCTCACGCAACCAATATCAGCGTGGTTGGACTATTCAGCGGCAAAGCGATTGTCACCATCAATGGGGGCACTCAGAAATTACTCAAGGCAGGAGAAAAGACGCCTGAGGGAGTAAAGCTCATCAGCGCGGATTCAAATCAGGCCGTGCTGGAAATCGATGGCAAGCAACAAACCCTGAGCCTTGGCCAGGGCGTCTCAACGGGAGGGGTCGGGGACTCGGACGGCAAATCCAGCGTAACGCTGACTGCTGACGCGCAGGGACACTTCATCACCACTGGCAGCATCAACGGCAGCCCCACCCGCTTTCTTGTGGACACTGGCGCCAGCGCAATCAGCATGAGCAGCGCCGAAGCCAAGCGGCTGGGCATTTCCTACCTCAACGGCCAGCGCGGATTATCCTCTACCGCCAATGGCGTAACGCAGGTTTACATCGTCAGCCTGAACAGCGTCAAAGTGGGTGACATCAGCCTCAACGGCATTCAAGGGATCGTGCACGAAAGTGCCATGCCCGTGGTTCTGCTGGGCATGAGCTTCCTTAACCGGGTGAACATGAAGCGGGAGGGGAATTACATGGTGCTGACCAAGCGATTCTGAACACCGGACATAGTCAAAAAAAATCCCGCACCAGCGGGATTTTTAATTTGTGGCCGTCCCAATCAAGCCCTGGTCTTGTCTTTTTCGATCAAGGCATAGGCTGAATGATTATGAATGGATTCGAAGTTTTCAGACTCAACGATGTACGCATCGATCCGTTTGTCCTGGTTCAGCACGGCAGCCACGTCCCGCACCATGTCTTCGACAAATTTCGGATTGTCATAGGCACGCTCGGTAACGTATTTCTCGTCCGGGCGTTTCAGCAATCCGTACACTTCACACGATGCCTGGTCTTCGACCATGCGCACGATATCCTCCAGCCACACCATTTCATTGGTGCGAGCCGTCACGGTGACGTGTGAACGCTGGTTATGGGCGCCGTAGTCGGAAATCTTCTTCGAGCACGGGCACAGACTGGTCACCGGAATCACCACCTTGGTGGTCTGACGATATTCTCCATTGTGAATTTCGCCAGTGAACGTGACTTCGTAATCCATCAGGCTCTGCACCCCGGAAACGGGAGCCTTCTTGTTGATGAAATAGGGGAAAGTCATCTCAACGTGGCCAGAATCCGCCTCCAGGCGCACCACCATCTCGCGCAGCATGGTTTCGAAATTCTCCACCGACACCTCACGCTCGTAGCCATTGAGAATTTCAATGAAACGTGACATGTGGGTGCCCTTGAAATTGTGGGGCAGGTGCACGTACATATTGAACACGGCGATGGTGTGCTGTACCCCCTCGCTCTTGTCCGCGACTCTCACCGGATGGCGGATGGACTTGATGCCGACCTTGTCGATGGCGATCTGGCGGCTGTCGTGGGAAGACTGGACATCCTCGATCTCGCAGGCGGCCGTGGTTCCGTCACAGGGAATGTTGCAATTGCTCATTGATGAATTCCTTACTTCGAGAAGTTATGCTGGTTCCCAGTATAACCCCTTCCAATAGCCGAGTAAACTACTCGGGTAATATTTTCCTGATGGCGCTTACCAGGCCGTCTTTATCCAGCCCGCATTTCGCCAGCAATTCGGCGGTAGCACCCTGTTCGATGAACGCATCCGGCAGACCCAGATGGAGCAGCCTTACCGTCACGTTCTGATCCTGCAGGCTCTCCGCCACTGCACTGCCCGCACCGCCCATGACCGCATTCTCCTCCACCGTCACCAGCAGATCATGGCCGGCGGCAAGCTCTTTTACCATTTCCCCGTCCAGAGGCTTGACGAAACGCATGTTGGCAACCGTGGCATTCAACTCCTCGGCCGCCAGCAATGCCGGAGCCAGCATGCTGCCGAAGGCCAGAATCGCCACTTTCTCGCCGCGGCGGCGAATCTCGCCACGCCCCAGCGGTAGAACGGACATCTCGCTGGCAATCGCCGCACCCGTGCCGCAGCCGCGCGGATAGCGCACCGCTGTGGGCTGGTCAAGCTGGAAGGCGGTGTAAAGCATCTGGCGGCACTCATTCTCGTCACTCGGCGCCATCACCACCATATTGGGGATACAGCGCAGGAAGGAGAGATCAAAACTGCCGGCATGCGTCGGACCATCGGCTCCGACCAACCCGGCACGGTCGATGGCGAACACCACGGGCAGGTTCTGTAGGGCGACATCATGCACCAGTTGATCGTAGGCGCGCTGCAGGAAGCTGGAGTAAATCGCCACCACCGGCTTCAAGCCCTCGCAGGCCAGTCCGGCGGCAAATGTGACGGCATGCTGCTCGGCAATACCGACATCAAAATAACGCGCGGGGAAATCTTCGGAGAATTTCACCATGCCCGAACCTTCGCACATGGCCGGGGTGACGCCCACCAGGCGTGTATCGAGCGCAGCCATATCGCACAGCCAGTCGCCAAACACCTGGGTGTAGGTTTGACGGCTGCCTGGCTGGCTATCCATCACGCCATCCTCGGGGTTGAATTTGGTGACGCCGTGATAGCGGCAGGGGTCTTCCTCTGCCCGCTTGAAGCCCTTGCCTTTCTGGGTCACCACGTGCAGGAACTGCGGCCCTTCGAGCTTCTTGATGTTGGTCAGGGTAGTAACCAGCGCATCCAGATCATGTCCATCGATGGGGCCGATATAGTTAAAACCGAATTCCTCGAAAAGGGTGCCCGGAATCACCATACCCTTCATGTGTTCTTCGGCGCGCTTGGCCAGTTCAAGTATCGGCGGCGCCACCGACAGCATCTTTTCCCCCGCCTTGCGGGCGGCGGCATAGAAGCGCCCCGACATGAGCTTGGCAAGGTAGTTGTTGAGCGCGCCCACATTGGGCGAAATCGACATGTCGTTGTCGTTAAGTACCACCAGCAGGTTGGCATCCATGGCGCCGGCGTTGTTGAGCGCCTCGAACGCCATCCCCGCCGTCATGGCACCATCACCGATGATGGCCACGGCGCGCCGTCCGGACCCCTGCTGCTTGGCCGCCACCGCCATGCCGAGGGCAGCACTGATGGAGGTACTGGAATGGCCAACACCGAAAGCGTCAAAGGGGCTTTCATCACGGCGCGGAAAGCCGGCAATTCCGCCAAACTGGCGCATTCCGGCCATCGCCTCGCGCCGCCCGGTGAGTATCTTGTGCGGGTAGGTCTGGTGCCCCACATCCCACACCAGGCGGTCGGAGGGAGTATTGAACACGTAGTGCAGCGCAATCGTCAGCTCCACCGTGCCGAGATTGGAGGAAAGGTGCCCGCCGGTGCGTGACACGCTCTCGACCAGAAAAGCGCGCAATTCCCCGGCAAGCTGCGGCAATTGCTTGCTATCGAGCGCACGCAACTGCTCCGGATTATCAATGGTCTCAAGCAGCGGATACATCAGGACTGGCGCCGTATGACGAAATCAGCCAGTTGCACCAGCCTTGTGGCCCGGTCACCGAATTCCACCAGGGCAGAGAGCGCATTCCGGTGCAACTCCTCAGCCAGATCGCGCGCGGCGGCGAGCCCCAGGATGCTGACATAGGTCGGCTTGTTGTTTTCCGCGTCCTTGCCGGCAGTCTTGCCCAGGGTGGCGGTGCTGGCCTCCACATCAAGAATGTCATCCACCACCTGGAAGGCCAGCCCGATACATTTGGCATAATGATTAACCGCTTCCAGCTGTCCGGACTCAACGCCATCACCGCAATGCGCCCCAAGCAGCACGGCAGCCCGAATCAGGGCACCCGTCTTGTGGATATGCATGAACTCAAGTTCGGTCTGGTCAAGAGCCTTACCCACCGAATCGAGATCGATCGCCTGTCCGCCCGCCATGCCGCGCGAACCGGCAGCAAGCGCCAGCAGCCGGACCATTTCGAGCTGCAGGGAAGGGCTATGAGCAATCGTGCGCTCTGCCACGAGCTGAAAAGCCAGGCTTTGCAGACTATCCCCCACCAGCAGCGCAGTGGCTTCATCAAACTGCACATGGCAGGTCGGTTTTCCACGCCGCAGGTCGTCGTTATCCATACACGGCAGATCATCATGCACCAGCGAATAAACATGAATCAATTCCACCGCCGCGGCTACGGTTTCAACTCGTTCCAGCGGAGCTCCACTCAACTCGCCCGCAGCAAAAGCCAGTAGCGGCCGTACCCGCTTGCCCCCATCCAGAGCAACATAACGCATGGCCTGATGAAGGCGCCGGGGAGCCAGCTCCGGCGCAGGAAGAAGCTCGCCCAGCACTGTCTCCATCCGCACCTGACGCTGCAGCGCCCAATCCTGGAAATCATTATTCGTTAACACTTGAATTGCCGCCATCCACGTTGAAATCGTTCAGGGAACCCGCCTCTAGAATCTTTACCTGCTGCTGCGCATCCTGAAGTGTAGCCTGACAGTACTTGAGCAGTTCCATGCCGCGCTGGTATGAAGTCAGGGACTGTTCCAGCGGCATCTGGCCCACCTCCATGGCAGCGACAACCTGTTCCAGTTCGGACAGGGCGCTTTCGAAGTTTTTCGGCGGAGCTATTTTAGTAGGTTTGGTCATCGAGCCGGTTAAAAATGCAATCAATCAAAATCAAGCGGGCGATTTTACCGGATTATTGCACCGAGGACCAAACTGGGACAGAATGGACTGCTTGCTGGAATGCCCGAACCTTGATTAACGCGGCGCCCGGTCAAGCTCCAAGCTTTAATTTTTTACAGGGTGAGTTCTTGTTTACGGCTGAATTCAGCCAACTGTAATGAAAACTCCTGGACTTTTCCATTTGCCCCCAAAAACATGGCTTGAGGCCCGCCTCCCTCCAAAAATCCCGGCCACCCTGCACTTTCAATGCTACGCGTTATATCGTGAGGACAAAACCACCTTCTCAGTCCGGGCGCGAATTAGCAGTCACGAAAACTTTCGTTATATAATGCGCACCGTCGCCGATGTAGCTCAGTTGGTAGAGCAGCGCATTCGTAATGCGAAGGTCACCAGTTCGATTCCGGTCATCGGCACCAGATCAGGGCCGGCAGCTATTAGCTGCCGGCCTTTTTCTTTGCTGCCTGCATTCCTCCTTCTGCTGGGCATGTCTTCTTCTGCCCATGGCCAGCAAATCAGCCTGAGCATTGAGGATATCGTCGCCCCTTCGTTCCAGATCCGGGGGATTGCGGCTCGCCTGGAAAACGACCGCTTCACGGCGAGCATCGGGCAATTCACCTTTCAGGAGCAGACCTGGAAAAATCTCCATCTCAGCTGCCCGAAAATCCGGCTCGAGCACGACACCATCGCCTGCGATCAGGGCACGCTGAAAGAAAAACAAAGTTGGCCGGTGCGCTTCAGTTTCGCCCCCAATAAAAAACGGCTGAGTCTTGACCTCAGCCCCGCCGTGAAGGAGCGCTGGCGGATCGATGCACGCTGGGGTGAGCGCTGGGAAGTCGTGGCCAACATCGAAAAAGGCAACATCGCTCACGCCAAACCCTGGCTACCGGCGAATATCCCCTCCCCGGGCGCGGGGAGCGTCAGCGGCAAATTCCGGCTAAGTGGCAGCGGCGCGAAACTGCTGGCTGCTGACGCCGATCTGCGGCTCAACAAACTTGCATTCAGCAATGCCAGCGGCCTTCATGCCGGCGAAAAAATCAGCGGAAAAGTGACTTTCAAGGCACATCAAAAACATGAGGACATGGTCTGGCAGGGTCATGCTTCCTGGGATCAGGGCGAAATCTACTGGCACCCGATTTATGTCAGCGGTGGTGGCGTGCAGCTTTCGGCCAGCGGGCACTCCAACCTGAAGCACATCGAACTGGAGCGAGGTGTGCTGAGCTGGCCGGCAATCGGCGAGGTCAGCGCCTCTGCCGTGTGGGACCTGGCTGCCCGGCAATTTGTTACGGCGGCAGTTGAGGGCAAGGAACTGAATCTTGAACCGCTCCATGCCACCTTCCTGCTGCCCTTTCTGGAAAAAACCGCCCTCGCCAAGTCGGCTGCGGCTGGCAAAGCCGGCTTTTCCAGCCGCATTGCCAGCGGAGAGGTTCAGGCGCTGGACCTGACCCTGAACCAGGCTTCGCTCCAGGACAAGGAAGGGCGCTTCGCGCTGAACGACGTGCATTTGACTCTGCCGTGGCGCGCCCGGTCGGCAAGCGTGGCCAATCTCGACATGGGTAGTGGGCGGGTGCTGGCGCTGCCAATCGGCGGGTTCAAGAGCGCGATTCACTTGCAGGACAAAAATATCAGCATTCCCCGGCTTGGCATCCCGATTCTGGGCGGCAGCCTCAATATCGAGAATTTCCGGGCCGCCCAGGCTACAGAGGGCTGGCGCTGGGAATTCGAGGGCGGACTCACGCCCGTTTCCATGGAACAGCTTTCCGCTGCCTTGCACTTGCCAAAAATGCACGGCACCCTGGCCGGCGTTGTGCCACGCGTGCATTACGATTCGGGCAAACTGGCGCTGGATGGTGCGCTGCTGGTCAAAGCCTTTGACGGCACGGCGGTGCTGCAGGATCTGGTTCTGTTCGATGTGCTCGGCCATGCGCCGCGCATGCAGGCCAGCCTCGACATGCGCAATCTGGACCTCGACCTGCTTACGCGCGCTTTTTCCTTCGGCAGCATGCAGGGGCGCATCGATGTGACGGTCAAGGATCTGGAACTTTCCAACTGGAAGCCGGTGAAATTCGATGCCGCCGTGCGCAGCAGCCCCGGCAATTATCCGCGCAAGATTTCACAGCGCGCGGTACAGAACATATCCGCCCTCGGCGGGGCAGGCGCCGCAGCCGCGATCCAGCGCAGCTTCCTGGGGTTTTTCGAGCAATTCGGCTATAGCCGGCTTGGCCTGTCATGCGCCCTGAAAAACGGTATCTGCCTGATGGATGGAATCGAAGCCGCGCCCAATGGCTACGTCATTGTCAAAGGGGGCGGCATACCGGCGATTACGGTAATCGGTTACAATCGCAGCGTCGGCTGGGATGAGCTGATTGCCCGCCTGCAGCGGGTGACACAAGGCAATGCCAAGCCCATAGTTCAATAGCGAGGACCACATGAAAACGACTCTTTTGGCAGCAGCCGTGCTGCTGGGTGGCGTGACTGCTGGATGCGTCACCATCAACATCTATTTCCCGGCCGCCGCCGCGGAAAAAGCCGCAGACAAGATCATCGACGACATCTGGCAACTCAAGCAGGGCGCAAAACCGCAACCTGAAACGCAAGGGGAAACAAAATGAAAACCATCACCCGCCTTTCTTCCTGGCTGTTTCTATTCGCCCTGTGGTGGTCCCCGCTGGCTCTGGCCGCCGCCGACCTGGAAATCAACACCCCCGCCATCACCAGTCTGAAAAATGTCATGCAGCAGCGCCATGGCGATCTGGCGAGCTTCTACGCCAGCGGCGCGGTGGGCCTGACGCGCGACGGGCTGGTTGCAGTGCGTGACCCTGCCGCCGCGCCACTGGCCCAGCGGCAGGCGATGAATTCGCTGGTCGCGGCGGAAAACCAGGACCGCAAGGCGCTGTATCGCGAAATCGCGCGCGCCAACGGCCACCCGGAATGGGAAGAGGAAGTGCGTTCGACTTTCGCCCAGCGCTGGATCAGCAAGGCCGCTTCCGGCTGGTGGTTCCAGAGCCCGAGCGGCGCGTGGACACAAAAGTGATTTCACAATTTGCCACAGAGTTCACAGAGTTCACAGAGTTCACAGAGAGCACAGAGAGCACAGAGAGCACAGAGATTGGAACCAAACTGCTTTCCTCTGTGTTCTCTGTGGCTTAGTGCCTTGCCCTAATTCAAATGACCCCTACCCTCGTTTTCGACATCGAAACAGTTCCTGACATTGCAGGGCTACGCGCGCTTCACAACCTGAGTGCGGACACCCCGGACGCTCAGGTGGCGGAAATCGCTTTCCAGCAAAGGCGACAAGCCACCGGCGGCGACTTCCTGCAGCACCACCTGCATCGCGTGGTTGCCATCTCCTGTACCCTGCGCGAGCGCGACAGCTTTCGCGTGTGGAGCTTGGGTAGCGCGGAGGACAGTGAAGCCGAAATCATCCGGCGCTTCTTCGAAGGCATCGAAAAATACACCCCGCAACTGGTGTCGTGGAACGGCGGCGGCTTCGACCTGCCGGTGCTGCACTACCGCGCCCTGATGCACGGCATCCAGGCGCCGCGCTACTGGGACATGGGCGAGGACGACCGCGAGTTCAAGTGGAACAACTACATCAGCCGCTACCACACCCGCCATCTCGACCTGATGGATCTGATCGCGCTCTACCAGCCGCGCGCCAACGCGCCGCTCGACCAGATCGCCCAGCTGTGCGGATTCCCGGGCAAACTGGGGATGGATGGCTCAAAAGTATGGGACGCTTTCCAGCGCGGCGAAATCATGGTCATCCGTAATTACTGCGAGACCGATGTGGTCAACACTTATCTGGTATTCCTGCGCTTCCAGCTGATGCGCGGCGTGCTCACACCCGCTCAATACCAGGAAGAATCCAGCCTGGTTCGCAGCCAGCTGGAAAAAATCGATGCCGCCCATTGGCGCGAATTCCTGGATGCCTGGGCCGCCTGATTTGTGATGGTTTACCGCACGACATGGCTGGCTATCGGCTGGGTGCTCATTTTCCTGATCGCCTACACCTCACTCATCCCCTCGCCGCCCGCGCCCATGCGATTTCCCCATGCCGACAAGCTGGAACACCTGATCGCCTACATCGCACTGATGGGCTGGTTCTGCCAGATTTATTCCGTTCGCTCCCAGCGTCTCTATCTGGCCCTTGCCTGCGTTGCCTTCGGCGGGATCATCGAGCTGCTGCAAGGCTGGAGCGGCTACCGTTCCGCCGACTGGCTGGACTTGCTGGCCGACAGCCTGGGCGTTGCGCTTGGCTGGACACTTAACACCACCCCCTTACAATTTCTATTGACCCGTTTTGACGCGAGATTGGCATCAAATCATGACCGTTAGCATCGAATCCCTGGACCACGAAGGACGTGGCATTACGCACGTGGATGGCAAGGTGATTTTCATCGAAGGCGCGCTGCCGGGCGAGGAAGTCACCTATACCGTATTCAAGAAAAAACCCAGCTATGAAATGGCCACCCTGAAGGAAGTCATACGTTCAAGCTTCATGCGGGTGGCACCGAAATGCCCGCACTACGGCGTGTGCGGCGGCTGCAGCATGCAGCACCTGGAAGAATCCGGCCAGGTGGCGGTCAAACAGCGGGTGCTGGAAGACGACCTGTGGCACATCGGCAAGGTCAAGGCCCAGTCCATCCTGCAAGCCATCCATGGCGAAGCCTGGGGCTACCGCCAGCGCGCCAGGATTTCGGTGAAAGACATGTCGCGCAAGAAAGGCAAGGTTCTGGTGGGTTTCCATGAAAAACGCAGCAGCTTCGTGGTCGACATGCACTGCTGCGAAGTTCTGCCCCCGCACATCTCCGCCCTGATCGAGCCGCTGGGGCAACTGGTAGGGAAACTCTCCATCCGCGACCAGTTGCCACAGATCGAAATCGCCCTTGGACAGGACGTGAACGTGCTGGTATTGCGGATTCTTGAGCCGCTTTCACCCACTGATGAAGATTTGCTCAAGGCCTTTGCGGATCAGCATGCCGTCCAGTTCTGGACCCAGACCAAGGGACCGGACACAGTACACCCCTTCTACCCGCTGGATGCACCAGCCCTGAATTACACCCTGCCCGAATTCGGCATCACCATGCCATTCAAGCCCACCGAATTCACCCAGGTCAACCCGGTCATCAACCGCCTGCTGGTACGCCGCGCCCTTGCCCTGCTCGACCCCCGGCCGGGTGAGCGGATCGCCGACCTGTTCTGCGGCCTGGGCAATTTCACCCTGCCCATCGCCCGGCGCGGAGCAATGGTTGTCGGCGTGGAGGGCAGCGCCGCCCTGGTGGCCCGCGCCGTGTCGAACGCCGAATATAACGGCCTGGCGCAGATGACAGAATTCAGACAGGCGGACCTGTTTCAGGCCACCCCGGAAAGCCTGGCCGCACTCGGCCATTTCGACAAGATGCTGATCGACCCGCCACGCGACGGCGCAGCGGATGTAATCAAGGCGCTGGAGGGCAAAGGCCCGCAACGCATCGTGTATATCTCCTGCAATCCATCCACCCTGGCACGCGATGCCGCCCTGCTGGTGCATGATCAGGGCTATACGCTAAAAGCTGCGGGCGTGGCCAACATGTTTCCGCATACTGCGCATGTCGAATCCATCACGCTGTTCGAAAAATAACGAGCGGGCGAGATTCAAGCTGCACCAATAAAAAAGGTGGCCGAAGCCACCTTTTTTATTTGCCTGAAACCGGCTACACCGTTTCTGATTTGCGCGTTTCCACCTGCATGAGCGGCTGCGGAGACTCCTCCGTGACTTGCTTGGCACGAGCAGGACGCCGCTTTGCTGGCCCGGAAACGGCTTCCTCAGTGCTCGCGGCCTCCAGCCGCTGAAGACGCTCGGCACGGGTTTCAACCTGAACCAGACCGCCCTCAGTGCTCTCCGGTACCGCTGCTGCAGGGCGGCGGCGGCGACGCGGCGAACGGGGTTTTGCCGCTTGTTCGGCGTCCGCTTCGACTGCGGCAGTTGCCGCCGCGGTTTCGACCTGCTGCAGTGTCGAAACCGGTTCAGCCGAATGTTCCACCGGGGCCGCAACTACCGGGCTCGGGGCTTCGGATGCAATAACCGCAGGCGCCTGAATCTCCACTTCGGCCTCGGCTTCAGGAACGGCTATTTCCGGCTCTGCGGTTTTGGGCTCATCCACGACAAGCGTTGCTTCGGGCTGCACTGGCTCAATTTCCGCGGACACAGCCACCGGCACAACGGTTTCAACCGTGGAAGGAGCCACTGCCTGTTCTGCCACAAGCGGCGCAATGGCTTGTTCCACCATTACAGCAGAGGCAATCACCGCACTATTTTCTTCTACGGATTCAGCCGGAGCATCACTGACCGGGCGCCCCTCCTCACGCCGTTCGCGCTCGCGCCGTCCGCCGCGGCGGTTACGCTTGCCGCGCCCCTCTGTTCCGGCTTCGCCAACGGCCACGGCCTGCTGAGGTCCCTTTTCCACGACTACGGATGCCTGCGGCACAACACGTTCAGCTTTGGCTGCCAGTTCTTTTTTCAGGCCGCCGCGCCCTTCGCCGCGCTCACCACGATCGCGATTCTCACTGCGTTCACCCCGTTCACCGCGATTTTCACCCTGGCTTCCGCCCCGGCGCTGCTGGCCACGGCCGCCGCCCTGCTCCTGACCACGGCCGCCCTGCTCCTGGCCCTGACGCGGCTCGCGCGGGCCACGCTCCGGACGGCGCGCACGCTGGGCTGGCGCCTTGGGTTTCTCGACGGGCACTTCTTCCTTGGCTGTACCCAGTTTTTGCAGCCACCCCTTGATCTTGCCAAAAATAGATGGCGTCTCGAGTACCGGCTCCGGACGTGTCGGGGCCGGCTGAGCCGGTGTGATACCGCGAACCGCGGCCTGCGGACGCGGCGGCTTGGCTTCCTGTGACTGAATATCAGTCTCTGCGGCCTCAGCTGGCAACTCGACCATCTTGTAGCTGGGTGGCGCATCTTCGACGACATCTTCATTACGCAAGCGCACGATCGAATAATGCGGCGTCTCAAGATGAATATTGGGAATCAGCACCACGCTGACCTTGTGGCGCGATTCGATGCCGTAGATGTCGGCACGCTTCTCGTTGAGCAGGAAAGTTGCAACATCCACCGGAACCTGAGCGTGGATGGCGGAGCTGTTCTCCTTCATCGCCTCTTCCTGCAGGATGCGCAGAATGTGCAGGGCGGACGATTCGGCCCCACGGATATGGCCGGTGCCGTGGCAGCGCGGACATGGGATATGGCTTGTTTCACCCAGCGAAGGCTGCAGACGCTGGCGTGACAGTTCGAGCAGGCCGAAACGGGAAATCTTGCCCATCTGCACCCGTGCACGGTCGTGATGCAATGCATCGCGCAGGCGGTTTTCGACTTCGCGCTGGTTTTTCTGGCTTTCCATGTCGATGAAATCGATCACGACCAGACCGCCAAGGTCACGCAGACGCAGCTGGCGACCGATTTCGTCCGACGCTTCAAGATTGGTATTGAATGCGGTCTGCTCGATGTCCGAACCGCGGGTGGCACGAGCGGAGTTGACATCCACCGAGACCAGCGCCTCGGTGTGATCGATCACGATGGCACCGCCGGAGGGCAGGGAAACTTCTCGCGAGAATGCGGTTTCGATCTGGTGTTCGATCTGGAAACGGGAGAATAGCGGCACATCGTCGGAGTAAAGTTTGACCTTGCCCACGTTGTTGGGCATGACGTGACTCATGAACTGCACCGCCTGCTCGTGCACATCGGCAGTGTCGATCAGTATCTCGCCAATATCCGGCTGGAAATAGTCGCGAATGGCACGAATCACCAGGCTCCCTTCCTGATAAATCAGGAAAGCGCCGTTCTGTATGGTGGAAGCCCCTTCAATGGCGCGCCACAACTGGAGCAGATAATTCATGTCCCATTGCAGTTCTTCGAGGGTGCGGCCAATGCCAGCAGTGCGAGCGATGATGCTCATGCCGGCAGGCACTTCCAGTTGAGACATGGTTTCGCGCAATTCTTCGCGGTCTTCACCCTCGATACGGCGCGATACGCCACCGCCACGGGGGTTGTTGGGCATCAGGACCAGATAGCGGCCAGCCAGGCTGATGAAGGTGGTCAGCGCGGCGCCCTTGTTGCCACGCTCATCTTTCTCGACCTGAACGATGAGTTCCTGGCCCTCTTTCAGCGCATCCTGAATACGTGCCTTGGAGGGTTCCACGCCTTCCGGGAGCTTGAAGAAACTGCGCGCGACTTCCTTGAATGGCAGAAAACCGTGACGGTCCGTGCCATAGTCAATAAAAGCCGCTTCCAGGGAAGGTTCGATGCGGGTGATGACACCCTTGTAGATATTGCTTTTGCGTTGTTCTTTTCCGGCTGATTCGATATCGAGATCAATCAGTTTCTGACCATCGACAATCGCTACGCGCAACTCCTCAGCCTGAGTTGCGTTGAACAGCATGCGTTTCATTACATATTTCCCCCGCGCTCTCCACGGGGCAAAACAACCCTCCTCACGCACCTTAATTTAAGAAGCACGCAAGGATGCGGTTTATCTTTATCGAATCATGTTGTTATGATTTTCAATCAATTTCCCGGACCGGGTTGTTTACTAAATTTTGTCGTCCTGCACCAGAACTATTGACGCTGGCACGATGCGTTTAACGCCATCAAATGCCGGGCCACAAACCAAAATACATTCAGGCAACCGGACCATGTCCGGCTCCATCCCCACCGCGCCCAAGCCTGTAAACCAGGCAGTGTCGGGCGTCCTATGCGGGGCGTATCGTTCGGGCAAAACTTGAAAATATCGCCTGTATCAGAGCGCGCAAATACCACTATCGCTACTTATAAATGGTGAGCGTTGTAACCAGTTCCAGCCACGTTTCCTTATGAGCGAAGCGCTGACTGTATTTGTTGCAGAAACCGTGTTGCGGATAATATGGAATATTTCCCTTACCAGCACAACCCGGCTAGTATAAGCAAAATGAATGAATTGGGCAAAAATTCCGTCGCCATGGTCACCATAGGCGAAGACGGCGAAGGTCAGCGCATCGATAACTACCTGCTGAAGCGGCTCAAGGGTGTTCCCAAAAGCCATGTTTACCGGATCTTGCGCAAGGGGGAGGTGCGCGCCAACAAGAAACGCGTCGATGCTACTTATCGGCTGGCTCTGGGCGATATGCTGCGCATTCCGCCGGTGCAGATGGCACGGCGCGAACCCGTCAACCCTCAGCCCGTCAGCGCCAGGCTGGCATCCTGCACCATCTTCGAGGATAGCGCCCTGCTGGTGATCAACAAACCCTCCGGCATGGCCGTGCATGGCGGCAGCGGCATCAGCCGTGGCGTCATTGAACAGCTCCGCCTGGAGCGCCCCGAACTCAAGTTTCTCGAACTGGCTCACCGTCTTGACCGGGAAACATCCGGCGTGCTGCTGCTGGCAAAAAAGCGTAGCGCCCTGGTCAAACTGCACGAAGCCATGCGCGAAGGAGGGCGCGCGAGCGAGGGCGGAATGGACAAGTTTTATTACGCACTGGTCAAGGGTGCCTGGCCAGACGAACGCCGCCACGTAAAACTCCCGCTGTTCAAATATCTGACTGCGGAAGGCGAGCGCCGCGTCTGTGTGCGCGAAGACGGCCAGGCCTCGCATACCATCTTCAGCCTGAAAAAACGCTGGCAGGATTTCAGTCTGCTCGAGGCCGAGCTCAAGACCGGGCGCACGCACCAGATCCGCGTTCATCTCGCCCACCTCGGCTTTCCCATCGCTGGCGACGACAAGTACGGCGACTTCCCTCTGAACAAGGAATTGCAGCGCAAAGGCTTGAAACGCATGTTCCTGCACGCACATAAGGCGGTAATCCGGCACCCGATCAGCGGCGAGCAACTTACCCTCGAAGCACTGCTACCGCAGGAACTGGAAAAATTCTTGAGCTCTCTGGACAAGCAAGACGATGCCGAAACAATTTGATCTTCTGGTTTTTGACTGGGATGGCACCCTGATGGACTCGGCCGCCACCATCGTGGCCTCGATCCAGGCTGCCAGCCGGGATATCGGCGCAGACGAACCCAGCGAAGCTGCGGCGCGCCATATTATCGGTCTGGGCTTGAATGAAGCAATTGCCGCCCTGTTCCCCGACATGAAAGCGACGGATTATGGCCGTCTGGCCGAACGCTACCGCGTTCATTTCATGGCCCAGGATGCTGAAATACCGCTCTTTGCAGGCGCTGACGAAGCCATTCAGGAACTCCATGCAGAGGGCTTCCTGCTCGCCGTCGCCACCGGCAAAGGCCGCCGCGGACTTGACCGGGTGCTCGACCATACCGGCCTGAGACCATATTTCCATGCCACCCGCTGCGCTGACGAAAGCTTTTCCAAACCGCATCCCCAGATGTTGCAGGAACTGATGGAACGATTGGGCACCTCTCCTGACAAAACCCTCATGATCGGCGATACCAGTCACGACCTGCAGATGGCTGTCAACGCCGGGGTTCCCTGCCTGGGCGCAGCTTATGGCGCCCATCCAAGAGAAGGCCTGGTGGGATTTGCCCCCCTTGCCTGCGCCGACACTTTCGGCGAATTGCGTCAATGGCTGCGCGAAAACGCATGATTGACATATTAAGGCTGCACCATGAGCCAATTCGGGTAAAATAGCCCCCCTTTCAAATCCTTGCCAAAAGAAGCCGACGACCATGTCCGATCCCGACAACTGGGAACGTAAAACCCTTGAAAAACTAGCCTTCTCCGCGCTGCAGGAACAACGCCGCTCGCGCCACTGGGGGATTTTTTTCAAGCTGCTGACTTTCATCTACCTGCTTGTACTGCTGGCGCTGGCCATGGGCTGGATGGATCATGGTGAAATATCCCGCTCCGGCAAACATACCGCTGTCGTGGACCTGCACGGCGTCATCGGCATCGGCGCGGACACCAATGCCGAAAGGGTGATCAATGGTTTGCAGTCCGCGTTCAAGGACAAAAATACCCAGGGCGTTATTCTGCGCATCAACAGTCCAGGTGGCAGCCCGGTGCAGGCCGGCTACATCAATGACGAAATTCGCCGCCTGCGCGCCAAATACCCCAACACACCGCTGTATGCAGTGGTGGAGGATATTTGCGCATCGGGTGGATATTACGTAGCCGCAGCCACGGACAAGATTTTTGTCGACAAGGCCAGCATTGTTGGCTCGATCGGCGTCATCATGGACAGCTTCGGCTTCACCGGCACCATGGACAAACTGGGCGTCGAGCGCCGCCTGCTGGCAGCGGGAGAAAACAAGGGCTTCCTCGACCCATTCTCCCCAGCCAACCCCAAACAGGAAGAGTACGCCAAGGAGATGCTGGGCGAGATTCACAACCAGTTCATTCAGGTCGTGCGCCAGGGCCGGGGCAAGCGCCTCAAGGAAACGCCGGAGATGTTCAGCGGCCTGGTCTGGAGTGGTGAAAAAAGCATCCAGCTCGGCCTGGCAGATGAATTGGGCAGCGCCGAATATGTTGCGCGTGAAATCATCAAGGCCGAGGAGATGATGGATTACACACCGCAGGAAGGTTTTGCCGAGCGCATAGCTCAAAAGTTTGGCGCGGCCACGGCCAGAAGCTGGCTTGCCCCACTCTCATCCAGTTCAGTCAGTTTGCGTTAATCCACCACTGGAGGAGCGCCTGCTCCTCCATGGCGCGAAGGAGAAGTCATGCGATTCCGTTTTCCCGTAGTTATCATTGACGAAGATTTCCGCTCGGAGAATGCGAGCGGCATTGGCGTCCGCGTGCTGGTCAAGGCCATCGAGGAAGAAGGCCTGGAGGTTCTGGGCGCTACCAGCTACGGCGACCTGACTTCATTCGCCCAGCAGCAGAGCCGCGCTTCGACATTCATCCTGTCCATCGACGACGAAGAGTTCACCACGCCGGAAGAGGCGGAACACGCAGTGGCCCAGATTCGCGCCTTTGTCGAGGAGATTCGCCGCCGCAACGCCGAGATCCCGATTTTCCTCTATGGCGAAACACGCACCTCACGCCACATTCCCAACGATGTGCTGAAGGAATTGCACGGCTTCATTCACATGTTCGAGGATACGCCGGAGTTCATCGCCCGCTACGTGGTGCGCGAGGCCAAGGCTTATCTGGACTCGCTGGCGCCACCATTCTTCCGCGCCCTGACCCATTATGCGGCAGATGGCTCCTATTCCTGGCACTGTCCCGGCCACTCCGGTGGCGTAGCCTTTCTCAAGAGCCCGGTGGGGCAGATGTTCCACCAGTTTTTCGGCGAGAACATGCTACGCGCCGACGTGTGCAATGCAGTGGATGAACTCGGCCAGCTGCTCGACCATACGGGTCCAGTCGCGGCTTCAGAGCGCAATGCCGCACGGATTTTCAACGCTGACCACCTGTTTTTCGTCACCAACGGCACATCCACCTCCAACAAGATGGTATGGCATTCAACCGTGGCGCCGGGCGACGTGGTGGTGGTCGACCGCAACTGCCACAAGTCCATCCTCCACGCCATTATCATGACTGGAGCGATCCCCGTCTTCCTGACCCCGACGCGTAATCATTACGGCATCATCGGGCCGATCTCGCTGGAAGAATTCAAGTGGGAAAATATCAAGAAAAAAATTGCCGCCAACCCGTTCGCGCGTGAAGCCAAGGGCTCGCCACGCGTGCTCACCATCACCCAGAGCACTTATGACGGCGTGATCTACAACGTGGAAACCATCAAGAGCATGCTGGACGGCAAAATCGACACCCTGCATTTCGATGAAGCCTGGCTGCCGCATGCCACGTTTCATGACTTCTACAAGAACATGCACGCCATTGGCAAGGACAGGCCACGCCCCAAGGAATCCACGATTTTCGCCACCCAGTCCACCCACAAGCTGCTGGCGGGCCTGTCACAAGCCTCGCAGATTCTGGTTCAGGATTCGGATACCGGAAAATTCGACCGCGATGTATTCAACGAAGCCTACCTGATGCACACCTCAACCAGTCCGCAATACGCCATCATTGCCTCTTGCGACGTGGCGGCAGCGATGATGGAGCCGCCCGGCGGCACCGCCCTGGTAGAGGAATCCATTCTCGAAGCACTGGATTTCCGCCGTGCCATGCGCAAGGTGGATGAAGAATTCGGCGATTCGTGGTGGTTCAAGGTTTGGGGGCCGGACAATCTGGCAGAGGAAGGCATAGGCGACCGCGAAGACTGGATGCTGCGCGACAACGAGCACTGGCACGGCTTCGGCAACCTGGCACCGGGCTTCAACATGCTGGACCCGATCAAGGCCACCATCATCACGCCGGGACTGAGCATGGAAGGCGGATTCTCCGGGTCCGGCATACCGGCGGGAGTCGTCACCAAATATCTGGCCGAGCACGGCGTAATCGTGGAAAAAACCGGCCTGTATTCCTTCTTCATCATGTTCACCATCGGCATCACCAAGGGCCGCTGGAACACCATGCTCACCGAATTGCAGCAATTCAAGGACGATTACGACCGCAACCAGCCGCTGTGGCGCGTGCTGCCGGAATTCGTCGCCAAGCATCCGCGCTACGAGCGGGTCGGGCTAAAGGACCTGTCGGACAGCATCCACGGCATCTACAAGGCCAACGACATCGCACGCCTCACCACCGAGATGTACCTCTCCAACATGGAGCCGGCGATGAAACCGGCGGACGCCTTCGCCAAAATGGCGCACCGCGAAATCGACCGGGTGGAAATCGACGACCTGGCCGGCCGCGTCACCAGCGTGCTGCTCACGCCCTATCCACCGGGCATTCCCCTCCTGATCCCGGGCGAACGCTTCAACAACACCATCGTGCGTTATCTCAAGTTCGCACGTGATTTCAACGAAAAATTCCCGGGCTTCGAAACCGATATTCACGGACTGGTGCAGGAATCTGTCGATGGCAAGAAGCGCTACTATGTGGATTGCGTGAGACAAGACTAATCGCCGCCGCCAAGCCAGACAGAAGCAGAAAATCGCCATGAAACGCACTCACGGGGCGGGCATCTTTCTGCTCTAGGGAAGTGCTGATTTAATCGTCATTGCCCCTCGGGATTCCGATCCACTACGAGCTGAAGCCCGTGTGGAATCGTACACAAGGAGCGAAGCGCCGAAGCAATCTGTAACTTATTGATTGCCAAAGAACAAGATTGCTTCGCTACGCTCGCAATGACGGGGCTACGGAACAAATCAGCGCTTCCTTAACGGGTACAGGCCGACAGCCCGGGATAAAATGTGCCGGATCAATAATCCTGATATTTCAGGTTTATCAGGCCCCTCATCACCAACACTGCCCCGTCCCGGTAGCAGCCTTGGCCCCGGTATTGGTGATGCTCAAGGTGCCGCACACGTCAGATGACTGTGCGTTTTTTGGCGCCGCACTCAGAGTAAAGCTTTGTTGGGCAGACGCAGAAATCGTCAGATCATAGTACCTGGTGGCGCCGTCCCTGGGTGTTTCCGTAAACGGCAATGCAACTGCTGCGCCACCACTGGTTTGGTCGTAGCGGTTGGAAAGCGTGTAATTGCGCTCCATAAACTGTACCAGTTCAAGCAACGCAGACCTGGCGTCAGCGCGACGAGACTTCCGCACGCTGTCCTGATAGGAGGGGTAGGCAATGGCGGCAAGGATACCGACCACCGCCACCACAATCATCAGCTCGATCAAGGTAAAGCCCTTGGCGGCATGAGTTGATCGGCTCGACCTTGGATTCTTCATAACTTGTTAACCTCCCTTTAGGGGAAACATTAGCGATTCCCCGTCTTGTATTACTGAATAATCTCGCGCCAGGCAATTCGCCCAGGAGGTTCACAGCTTTCCGGGGTTTTGATCACGGCACCAGTTGAACTACTGGCATATTTGTATTCACATGGCTTATCTTTGTCTTTTCCTCCATCTTTGTTCCTAACCACGGTAGGGGTGGTAATGATGCCGCCTTCTGCGGGTTTGATACCGCCTGCTGCCACCGTGCCTTCCGTAGTGCCGGTCAACAGGTCCGCGGAATCAAACGTCCCTTCTCCCGTCTTGTCGAATGGAGACACACCCAGTCGATTACCGGTCAGGGCATCCAGTTCCATCAGCCAGGAGCTACCCCCCGCCAGGCAGGGCGTATTGGATGGAATAAGGGTGGGGAACACAATCCGGTCATTGCGCAGCAAAGGATTATAGGCAATGCGCTCGCCCGGATCTGTTGCTACGGCCTGCGCGGGAAAGTCCATGTACCAGCCATAGTAGGTGGCCCAGTCAACGGCGGGGTTAAAAGCCTTGGTGGTCACGCGGTAACTATGGGTCAACATTGCCCCGGCCGTCTGTGTGAAGGTTTGTGTTTCCTTTATCAACTGTTCCTTGAGCTGGCTGCGACCCGTCACAGTCGTGGTTCCATCCTTGTCCCACACACCGTAAAAGCTTTGCGTGCTGTAGGTGGTGGTATCCGCATTTTCCAGATACTTGCCAGTGCCGAACAATACCATCGCCCCGCCAAGAGTATGCTGCTTCATCTGGGGCGCGGTAGTAATTGGCTGCCGGTTGTTGCCACTGTCTTTTGCGACATACAAGGGCGTACTACCGCCAAATGCGACATTCCAGGCGTTTTGGTTAGTCGAGGTAACATCGAATTTCCACAAATTGCCTTTCAGATCTCCGGCATAAACGAAATCCACCACGCCATCATCATTGATATCGTATGGCATGGGTGTAGAAAGCCCGTTATCCGGCCCGGCATTATCCGCCACCAGCTTGATGTAATCCGAGCCCAGCGTCCAGGTGCCACCCGTATGATCGAGGAAGAAGATGAACAATGCGGCCTTGCCGTTATCGCTGTTATAGCCGTTATTGACGATCAGCGCCCACTTGCCGTTGTACATCCTGACGATCTGTTGCGAGATCCCCTTGAAGGGCGGGTAAGTCGGCTGGACATGGGTATAACCCAGATCGCCGTCATTGCTGCTGGTGAATTCCCACATCACGATAGTGCCCGCATTGCCTTCCGAAAAAGTGGAGGGATCGGTGATGTCGAGTGCGTAGATAGCACGCCCGCCCCAGTTCAGCCCCCCCACCAGCACGGTTTTCCAGACTCCACTATTGAGTTCAATATCGTTCACCATCGGGGTGCCATCGACAAAATACTGGTGCGCATAGCTCTGGCCGGTGAGCTTGCTCAGATTGGAATAGACCACGCTGGGCACGTAGGCAATTTTCTCCTCGCCCGTCGCCGCATCGAAACCATGCAGCATGCCGTCGTTCGCACCCGCATAGATCATCGGATTGCGGCTCAAGTTGTCAACTCTGAACTGCTTATAAGTCGCACCGCCCCAGCCTGCCTCAGGAACACCTACGTAAACCGGACTGGAATTGACAATATCCCCGAGTTTGCTTTCGGTGCGTTCACGGAATTTCCCTGCGGATTTGCCTTCATTCGCTGCACTGCCACGTAAATAATCAACGCGCAGGGAACCCAGGCTGTCTGTTACCCCCAGCTCATTCTTGTTGAGCCAGTCCATCTGGGTTGTATCCGCCTGTACTGAAATGGCTGCCCAGGTAAACGGAATACCGTCCCTGGTATCCAGACCCGTGGTAATGATATTGCGGCTACCGGTCTGGCCATTGATGACAGAGCCGGCATCCCATGCTTCCGGCTCAATCACGTCACCGGTTATGGGGTCAAGGTCAAGCGCCCGTAACTGACCACTCCAGAAATTACTGTTGAAACGGGCCTGATAAATACGGCTTCCCGTTTGCAGCGAAGTCGAGTTGGTTGCCACCGAAGACGCGGAAGATTCATTGAGCATGGCCCGGAATGCCTTATCCAGCGCTGTTTCCAGGGCATTGGGGTTGGTCACCTGGAAGAAATTATCCGGTATGCCATCGTGCCCATCAGTGCCATCGGCTTTTTTGCTGTCCCATTCATCCACCAGATCGGGCTTGTTGTTGGTGGTGAGTTTTTCTTCCTTGAAGCCGCCATACTTGGCTGCATAGGAGAGGGGGTCCTGCATTACGCCGGCCGTGGTGCCGGAAGGCGTGTAAGTGACAGATGTAGCGCCATCACCTGGTGCACAACTGCTACATCCGCCGCTGGCATTGATGTGAGTCAAATCACCTGTGACGGTGACAGGGGTGGGGTCGGTATAGGAGAAACCTTCAATACCAGAATGAAAGTGAGGGCCATCCTTGGTGGTGCCGCTGACCGCATACCCAAAGCCAAAATCCATATTTGTGGACTCGGCCACCACATCGGTGGTGATGGTGATGGTATTGTCAATATTGACCTGGTATTTGATGCGGCCCCACATGTCCTGGTCGTAGTCGCCGCCCTGCTCGCTGTCTTCCCAGTTAACATAAAAGGCGCCACTCCCTGCTGCACCGCACATGCCGCCGCTTTCTTTGGTGATGGTTGTTATGGTTGTGGAGGAAGCGCCGATGGGAATCTGGCAAATAATCTTGAAATCCACCAACGCTCCGCCGCCATAGCCCTTACCGACGTTGGTTACATCCAGCCGGCCAGCCGGCATGATGGTGACTGATCCGGTGCCAACTGGTACAGTGATTTTTGGCACGTTGGTTGCCAGTGAAATGCCGTAGGTACTGACTTTCAGTGACTTCAAATCAGTAGATAACATATCCGGAAAATCCGTACTCGGACGGATACGATTGATATGGGCATGGTAAGCCACCCCGGACATGAGGTATGAGCCCTCGATACCTGCACCTTCCGGGCAGATACCGTAAATACTGCCCAGCGAGGCAAAGGCCTTGTCGGAACAGATATCGTTGTTGAGTGTCCCGCTATTGCCAACATAACCGTGGGTAATACCTTCCTCGCTTCCCACCGTGTTAGTGTCGGTCACGGCATTGGACCCGACATCAGCGGCGACAGTCATCTGGTCCTTGTCATAGGAAGACGCACTGGCGTTGAAATTGAGGACATTGAGCGGCGCGCAGTAGTTGGTGTTGCTCAATGGGTCGACCCAGGCTGCGGTAGTCAGGCCGCTGATGAGTGCCGAATCGTTGGCGTTGAAAGTGGCTGTGACTGCCTTGCCGGCCAGATAGCGCAAGGACTCGGCATACATTTCAGCCATCGGGTTACCCCATGTCAGGCAGGTTCCTTCCGTCAGCGAGGTTTCACCCCAGGCACAGAAAGTGCTGCCGCTGGTACCGTCCACCGCATAAGTGCCATCGCCGTAGCTGTAGCCATACATACGCATTTTGTTCAGGTTGTTGATAATGTTGCCACCGGCAGGCAAGACAAAAGTGCCATCCGTAGCGGTGTTGATCTCGTCGGATAAGGACCCGGCATTCTTGCGCAGCACGCCCCCCGATTTGTTCTTGCTGTAGGAACCCGTCATCAGCCCGAATTTGAGCAGGCCTTTTTCACCGTAGTATTGCAACAGACCGATTGGCTTGTAGTTTCCGCTTGGATAGCTGGCGCATTTCTCATCTCCCAGCGCCGTGCTGTCGCAGGCTTTCACGCGCACGATATAGTCGCTGTTGGCTGCGTTCGCGCCATTGGCGATACGGCCGCTGGATACCGTCGTTTTGTTGGGCCCCAGGGAACTGGCGTAACTTCCGCTCAAGGCGGCCCGATTGCCGTTGGTTCTCGTGACCCCTATGGCATTCGTTGCTTCAGCCGGGCTGGTCACCTCTTCCCGCCAGTAGCACTGCCAGCGCTCGTTGGCGTTCCACAGGGAAAAATTGCCCTTGGCCACACGCAACAGCGGCGGATTGGTATTGGTCTGGGATTTCCTTTGCGGGTCGGTCGTGGCTCCCAGCGTGGCATTGCACATCGTCAGGCCGGTCTGGGTCCAGTTGAATATTTTCCAGCTGGTCTTGCTGCTACCGAGGCCGGGGCCAGCCGCTTTTTCAACAGCCACCTCGATACTCCCGCCAGCGCAAGAACTTGTGCCCGCAGCGATGCCGTCGTACATGGTAATGCCTGTACCATTGACGCAGCCCACTGCGCCCACCATGTAATTGTTCGGATCGGCTGCATCCTCGATCAATACCTGATCGCCATAGGAAAAAGCGGTAGTGGAAGACACTGCAAAAACCTTGTTGCCAGTACCAATACTCACACTGCTGCCGCTGGTAACGGCTGCGGGTGTGGCATCCGGATTAAACGGGGTCAGCGCATTGATCGCCGGATAGCGCTGCGCCCAGGTTTCTGACGTCCCCAATGGTTTAAGATCCATTGCCTGGGCAATGACCGGGTTGTAATACTTGGCCCAGGAGTGGGCATCCGTGGGAAGATAAACGCGCTCCAGAACGGTAATTCCCGCGGCACCCGTTCCATCGGTCGAACGCAGCCCGCCATAGAGCAGCTTGCGCACGGCATCCATGCGCGACATGCTGGCCCAGTTGAGGAAATTGCCGTGCCAGTTGCCGCTGCAGGCAGCAGGCTTGGTGCCAGTGTATGAGGCGGCCACGGGAACGAAGCGAAGGTCGGTACTGCTGTAGGTATAGCACTTGTAGCTGTCAAAATAGCCGTAATAGTCGATGGTATGCTTGTAGGTGGTATCGATATAGCCATCGCCATCCAGGTCGGAGTAATCGTTGTAGGCCTTCTGATACAGGTTCTGGTCCTTGGTGACATTCAGCATGACAATCGGCGGAACGGCGGCACCCACATAAAGCGGCCCGGCAGGAATGGTCATGGCGGCCTGGCCAAGGGATGCAATTCCAGCAAGGAGAGCAAAAAGGATGCCGGCAATATATCGGTTCAGGGCGGGCTTCATGATGTTACTCCTTGTAAACTTCCTGTAAGGTCACCTGGGTATTGGCGTTGGCGCCATAGCCGCGCGCCGTGATGCGGTAATAGTTCACTTCCTGTTTCCGGTAGGGCTCGATCAGGTAGCGCGGTTGCTGGCTGACAGAGGGAAGCGCGGGTGCCGCGCTATAGGTGCCATAAGCCACACTGGGGGCAGCACTAAGACTGAAATCAGTGTAGACAGGATGGCCTGCAGGCCGTTCTACACAGGCAATGCCAGGGGCATTAATTATACAGCACAAGCCGTCAGTGCATGTGGCATCAGCGCCGGTCTTTCCGGAAATACAGCCAAAGGTTCGTTGCGTGCTGGCGATTGTTCCATCGATTTCCCGGCACAGGATATCTCTCTCGGCATCGCGCAATGCGGCTTCCGCTGCCTGTAGCGCAATATTCCGGTCGCGCGCGTTGCCTGACATGCGCTCTTCCATGGTGCTAGTCTGCATCGCGGTAACGCCAAGCAGGGTCAGGATAACGAGGAAAATCAATCCCGTAACCAGTGCTGCGCCGGACTGCAAGCCGGCAACTGGTGTGGCTTGACGCGCCAGCTGGAAACCCATTTGTTCAGCATTCCATGATGGCGAGGACAATAAGTTTTGGCGAATCATGATTTCTTCCAGTCCCGGGACTACGAAGTACGGTTACGCAAATTGTAAGTGGCGCTGAAGGCACGCCGGATACGCCAGTCAGTTGCGGTGACCAAGTTGCCATTGCAATCAATATAGGTCTGCTTCTGGGGAGCGAGGCTATCTTCGCTCGAGCGTATCAGTACACATAGCCGCACCGAACTGACATTAGCCATTACAGCAGTTCCCGCCACAACATATTTACTGCCGTCACCATAAAGGATTTGCATGTCTTCGACATCATCCAGCATCACTTGCGATGCCGCGCTGCCATTTCCGAGGCAAATCAACTGCTTGCTGGCGTTGATGGAAAATGCATTCACCGCCCGGCCGCCCGGTGCGGCGGCATTGAGACAATCGGTGACCGCATCGTAACTGACCGTGATGCTGTCCGGAGTCCCGTTTGTGCCTGTGATCGCGGTGCCACTAAAACTGATGGCGGAGGGAGCCGCATATATCGGGGCGGGAGGTGCAAACGAAATATTGGTATAGCCTGCTTCACGGATGTTGCGGCCCAGCAGTTCCATGGCGAAACGGCCATTTTCCTGCAGGCGGGAGAGATTGTCCTGGGAGCGGTAAGTCTGCTTGGCGCCAACGAAGAGTGTGCCGATCACGGCGACAAGAAAAAGACCAATAGTCATGGCAACCATCAGTTCCACCAGCGTCAGGCCGGATTCTTTGCTCTTTTCCCGATAAGTGGTCATTGGCATTTTATTGGGCTCAGCCTGGAAAACGAGATTCAAAATGTCAGATTTCATGGCGCCACCCATACATCGAAATTGCGCGAAATGGTGCCATTGGTCGCGCACCCGGTTTCTCCCGTGGTGCACTTTTCAGACCAGCTGACCCTGACGCAGAAGCGGTTGCTCGCGGCATTCAGGGTTGCACAATCCGCATTGGCGCGATAGACGCTACCACTGCCCCCGGGAAGCAGGGCCGCATTGGCGGTATTCCAGGCAAAGCGGTCATACTGCGCCATTTGGGATGAATCGCAGCCAGTCGATATGCAACTGGGGTCCGATCCAACGCCGGTGGCAATACTGTTGTAAGAACCGGCTCCGACCCCCGTCATGTTGGCCCGCATCCGGTCAGCCATGTCGTAGGCCTGCTGGGTAGCAATCGAGCGCAGATAGGCCGTCTGGTTGCTTTTCAGCCCGACAGCCTGTAACCCGGCCAAGCCCAGGAGCCCAAACGAAATCACTAGAATGGCAATCAGCACCTCCAGCATGGAGAAGCCATCTTGTCGTTTCTGTTGCGGCAATCGCATCCCGGCATACATAACTGGCAACCTTCCTTGTTATGGGCAGACGCTGGCAGTTTTGGCGACACTCGCCCTGCCTGTCAAGCTGACTGAAATCAAGCGCCCTGTATATCCGCTGTAACAGAGGGTGAAAACCCCGCTCGAATCACTGGTACCCGTTGAACGGTATTGAATTTCAGCATTATTTGTAAAACCTGAGCCCACCAGTGCAAAACCAGTTTTAAGCGCCTCGTGCTCGCGCAGCGCCTCGCCTGCATCAATAGCCGCGTTTGCGTTGGCATCCACCCAGATCGTCCAGCCACTGCCGAAATCAGCGCCTGCCGCAGTCACACGTACGCTTGTCCCGCGCTTGATAGCCTCACTCCGGGCCAGGGCAAGCCCGGAAATAAAATCATTCGCCTGAGTCGAAATACTGTTATTAATAATCAAATCTCTAAAGCTGGGCACAGCGATTGCCAAGAGCACCCCGGCGATCGCGATGGTAATCATCATCTCGATCAAGGTAAAACCGCCTGTGGAGGTTTTTTTCATATCCGAATGAACGCCTTTTTAAGTTGATTCGATCATAATTTAAAATGTTGGCACGATGCTAGCACGAAATGACAAACGGTTGCCTGAATGGGATAAGTGGTCAAACATGAAAGTAAAGTTGTGACGCATGACATCATAATCATCGGCGCGGGTGTTGCAGGATGCGCTACAGCCCTGGAGCTCGCGAGTCAGGGCGCACGAGTACGGCTAATTGACCAGGGCGGTTTGGGACAGGAATCCTCCTGGGCTGGAGGAGGAATACTGTATCCCCTTTTGCCGTGGGATTACGTTGATGCCGTCAACCAACTGGTAAAGCAGAGCATTGCCTTATTCCCCTCCTGGGCCGAGAAACTGCGTGCGGAAAGTGGCATCGATCCCGAATACCGGCAATGCGGCATGCTGGTGTTGCCTGCTTTTTCCGCAGATAGCGCACGAGCATGGTGTAACACCCATGACACCTGGCTGGAAACATCAGGAGCACGGAAGGTCATTCCTGAACTGGCCACAGACGAAGATGCCTTATGGCTTCCTGACGTCACGCAGGCCCGCAACCCGAGGCTGCTCAAAGCTTTGCGGTGCCGATTGGAACAGCTTGGCGTCGAAATCTCCGAGCACACCGAGGTCACGGGGTGGAGAAACGATGGCGAGAAAATCACCGCTGTTGAGACAAACCAGGGCACCCTCAATGCAGGGCGTTATGTCGTCACCTCGGGCGCATGGAGCAAGGCCTTGCTGGGCGAATACTCGCTGAATCTGGATATCCGCCCCATTCGTGGCCAGATGCTGCTGTTCAAGACAGAGCCGGGCATTTTGCGCACCATCATTCTGAAAAACGGCACTTACCTGATTCCTCGCCTGGATGGCCACATTCTGGCGGGCAGCACACTGGAAGACGTGGGCTTCGACAAAACCACGACGGAAGAAGCCAAAGCCATGCTCTATGCTCGGGCCACCGAGATTCTGCCGCTGCTAAAAAGCACGCCCCTGGTCCAGCACTGGTCCGGGCTGCGCCCTGGCTCGCCGGACAACATCCCCACCATCGATCGCCACCCGCAACTGGAAAATCTGTATCTCAACAGCGGTCATTACCGCTACGGCGTCACCATGGCGCCTGCCAGCGCGGAAATCATGGCCAATCTGATTCTGGGGCGGCCTCAGGCAATCGACATTACCCCTTACCACTGGCCGGTCGGCACAAAATAAATTACATTCTCATACTCACTTGAATATAGGGATTTGTCATGTCCGACCGCAAAGCGTACTGGGAACAAATCTACTCCACCCGCAAGCCGCATGAAGTCGGCTGGTTTCAGGCCTATCCGGAAATTCCGCTGCACCTGATTGCCTCGACCGGCGTGGACAGGAATGCAGCCATTATCGACGTGGGCGGCGGCGCCTCCAACCTGGTGGATGCCTTGCTGGAAAACGGCTACAGCGATGTGACTGTGCTCGATCTTTCCGCTGCCGCGCTGGAAGCCACCAGGGCCAGGCTCGGAGAAGCGTCAAGCAGGGTGAAATGGCTGGTCGAGGATATCACCTGTTTCAACCCGCCGCGGCAATACGATGTATGGCACGACCGGGCAGTATTCCATTTCCTCACCGAGGCCTCGGACCGCCAGCACTATATGGAAGCGGCCCGCGCCGCCCTGCCCCCCGGAGGAAATCTCATCATGGCGGCCTTCGCGCTCGATGGCCCGCCCCAGTGCAGCGGGCTGGATGTGGTGCGCTACAGCCCGGAAAGCCTGCAACGGGAAGCCGGTGATGGATTTACGCTTGCAGAATCCTTTGGCGGCCTCCATATCACCCCTTCCCAGGGCAAGCAGTCTTATACGTTTTGCCGCTTTATCCGGAAGTAAAACCCGCATGAACAAACCCCAAATCAAACTGGGCGCCACATACAGTAATGGCTGCTTCCACAACCACTGGGAAGTGCGCCAGGTTCTGGCACAGGGCGTAACCTGTGAGCACGAGAACACGCCGGATTGCGTGAAATACAAGGTATTGGCAGGCCCGCAACGGCGGCGCAGCTTCATCTGCAGCGAGGAAGAGTTCTCGCGCTGGGTGCGTTATGAAGTCGCCCGAGACGAGAATTCCTGGTTCAAGATCGAGAGTGTGGACTAGCAGTCAGTCACGTTGAATTTCATGGTTGTAGGTCGGGCTTTAGCCCGAAATGTCGGGTTAAAACCCGACCTACGACGTGTTGACGTTACTACTAACCCAGCCTGGCCAGCTGCACCCGCAGTTTCTCCAGCATCGCGCCAAAGCTCACCATCCGCTCCTTTTCCTGCTCCACCACAGCGGCAGGCGCGCGTGCGACGAAGCTCTCGTTGCCCAGCTTGGCGTGGGCCTTGGCGATTTCGCCTTCGAGGCGCGCGATCTCCTTGGACAGGCGCGCCTGTTCGGCTTCCTTGTCCACCTCGATCTTGAGCATCAGGCGCACATCGCCCACCACTGCGACCGGCGCATCTGCGTCCGGCAGTTCGCCTTCCACGATGGTGATTTCAGAGATCTTTGCCAGCGCCTGGAGGTAGGGAGCCAAAGCGGAAATATCGCCCAGCGCGACCAGCGGCACTTTCTGCGCGGGTGAAATATTCATTTCACCGCGCAGGGCACGGCAGGCGTTAACCATTTCCTTGAGCTGCGCGGCCTGAGCCATGGCAACGGCATCCACCCTGCCCGGGTCGGCCTGCGGATAGGCTTGCAGCATGACACTCTCGCCACTCCTGTTCGCCAGCGGAGCCACTTTCTGCCACAGTTCCTCGGTGATGAAGGGGATGATGGGGTGAGCCAGGCGCAGCAGGGTTTCCAGCACGCGCACCAGGGCGCGGCGCGTGGCCCTTTGCTGCGCCTCGTTGCCACCCGCGATCTGCACCTTGGCCAGTTCCACATACCAGTCGCAGTACTCGTCCCAGGCAAATTCGTAGATGGCGCGCGCCGCCATGTCGAAGCGGTAGGAGCCGAACGCCTCGGCCACGTCCTGTTCGGCCTGCTGCAGGCGGCCGATGATCCATTTGTCCATGTCCGAATACTGCAGGGGCAGGCTTTCATCCTGTCCGCAATCCTTGCCTTCGGTATTCATCAGCACAAAGCGGGTGGCATTCCACAGCTTGTTGCAGAAATTGCGGTAGCCTTCGCAGCGCTTGAAGTCGAACTTGATGTCGCGCCCGTGCGAAGCCAGGCTGGCAAAGGTGAAGCGGATGGCGTCCGTGCCGAAGGAGGCGATGCCTTCTGGGAAATCCTTGCGCGTACCTTTTTCGATCGAGGCCGCCTGCTTCGGATTCATCAGGCCGGTGGTGCGCTTCTGCACCAGGGTTTCCAGTTCGATGCCGTCGATCAGGTCGATCGGGTCGATGACATTGCCCTTGGACTTGCTCATCTTGTTGCCGTGCATGTCGCGTACCAGGCCGTGCACATACACTTCCCTGAACGGCACCTGGTCGGTGAAATGCAGCGACATCATGATCATGCGGGCGACCCAGAAGAAAATGATGTCGAAGCCCGTGACCAGCACGCTGGAAGGCAGGAAAGTCTTGAGTTCGTCCGTCTGTTCCGGCCAGCCCAGGGTGGAGAACGGCCACAGCGCTGAGGAAAACCAGGTGTCGAGCACGTCCTCGTCCTGGCGCAGGTTCTTGCCCGCACCGGCCTGCTGCTGCGCCTCGGCGAGATTGCGCGCGACGTAGAAGTTGCCGTCCTCGTCGTACCACGCCGGGATGCGGTGCCCCCACCACAGCTGGCGCGAGATGCACCAGTCCTGGATGTTTTCCAGCCACTGGTTGTAGACGTGGGTCCAGTTTTCCGGCACGAATTTCACTTCGCCCTTGGCCACCACGTCCAGGCCGCGCCTGGCCAGCCCTTCCATGGCCACGTACCACTGGTCGGTGAGCATCGGCTCGATCACGGTGTGGGTGCGGTCGCCGCGCGGCACCATGAGCTTGTGCGGCTTGGCGGCCACCAGCAGGCCTTGCACCTCGAGGTCGGCTACGATTCTCTTGCGCGCCTCGTAGCGCTCCATGCCCTGGTATTCTGCCGGGGCCAGGTCGTTGATCCTGGCATCCAGCGTCAGGATGCTCATCGGCTCCAGGTGATGGCGCTGGCCCACCTGGTAGTCGTTGAAATCGTGCGCGGGGGTGATCTTGACGCAGCCGGTACCGAATTCCTTGTCCACATAATCATCGGCGATGATGGGGATGGTGCGCTCGCACAGAGGCAGGCGCACGTGCTTGCCGACCAGGTGCCGGTAGCGCTCATCCTCGGGATGCACCGCTACCGCCATGTCGCCCAGCATGGTTTCGGGGCGGGTGGTGGCAACGATCAAGGCCTCAGCGCAGCCTTCCACCGGGTAGCAGATGTGCCACATGAAGCCGTCTTCTTCTTCCGAAATCACTTCGAGGTCGGACACCGCCGTCATCAATACCGGATCCCAGTTGACCAGGCGCTTGCCGCGATAGATCAGCCCTTGCTCGTAGAGTTTGACGAAAACTTCCGAAACGGCCGTGGACAGACCCTCGTCCATGGTGAAGCGCTCGCGCGACCAGTCGCAGGAGGCGCCGAGGCGGCGCATCTGGCGCGTGATGGTCGAGCCGGACTGTTCTTTCCATTCCCAGACTTTTTCCAGGAACTTCTCGCGCCCCAGGTCGTGGCGGGAAATGCCTTTTGCATCCAGCTGCCGCTCCACCACGATCTGCGTGGCGATGCCGGCGTGGTCGGTGCCCGGCTGCCACAGGGTGTTCTCGCCCTTCATGCGGTGGTAGCGCACCAGCGTGTCCATCAGGGTGTCCTGGAAGGCATGTCCCATGTGCAGCGTGCCGGTGACGTTGGGCGGCGGCAGCATGATGCAGTAGGCGGCCTTGTCCGGCGCGGTGGTGGCGCGAAAATAGCCGCTGGATTCCCAGCGGGGATACCAGTGCGCCTCGATGGCGGCGGGTTCAAAGCTTTTGGCGAGTTCCATGGTGCAAGAAGGGGCTGGCTGAAAAGGGAGGAATTATAGCCTAATCATCGGCATCATTGGCGCGGCCAGCCATCGCACCGGGCTGCTTCCGCAATTCCTCGGCAACCGCCTCGCGCACCACCGATTCCAGTTGCATGGAAAACTGGTCCAGCATGCTGGACATCGCCCGGTCCATGGCGGAAGCAATATGCCCGGAAAGCCGCTGATCGAGAATTTCCAGAATCCGCCGGTCAAGATTCTCCAGCGACTGGCCACTCAGGCTGAGGGGGGGGGCAGGTGAAAAATCTTCGGGCACTGGCTTGGCATCGGCATCTTCCAGCAGCAGGAACGGAAATTCGCTCATGACCGGCTTGTCTTCCACCACCTCGGTCAACACGGGAATGATATCTTCCTCGACCTGAACCTCTTCCGTCAGCACCGGAAAATCCATTGGCGGGGGTATGGCAGGCGCCTTTTCAAGCCTGTCGTAGTGCCGCTTCAGCAAAGCGTCCATCTTGGCGAGAACGTCGTCGTGCGCGGAGCGAGTGGAATCCATCGTCATGAGTGACGCTTGCCGGTCTGGCTCATGTCGTGAGAACGGATTTCATAGCCCCGGTCGCGATAGAAACGGAAACGCTCTCGCGCCGCCTCGCAGTCGGCCTCATCAGTAGTCACGATCTCGATCAGGCGTTGAAAACGGCTGAAAAAGGCCGGCCTGCCGCCGCTCAGATTGAGCAGCACCTGCTCATGCAACAGCTCTCCCGGATCGTAATCGACGATGACCGGCGTCACCGCAGCCAGTTCGTCGCGGGCGCGGCAGTGTGGCAGGAAGCCGGTGGCGGGAACGTTCCACAACAGCTGGTCCATCCTCACCGCATGACCCTCGTCGGATGTCAGCACCAGCACGCGCAAGCCTTGCTCCAGCGCCTTGGCGCTGAGCTTGCAGGCAAGCAGCTGCTTGTCCTGAACGTGGGTGTAAAAGTCGATTTGGGTCATATCATCATGTATGGCGGGTTACGCTACGCTAACCCACCCTACATTGTTTTCTTAATTTGCCTTAGTTTGCTCGGCGCGGTTGAGCAGAAAATGCACCAGCAAGGGCACCGGCCGCCCGGTGGCGCCCTTTTCCTTGCCCGACTTCCAGGCCGTGCCGGCAATATCCAGATGCGCCCATTCATATTCCTTGGTGAAGCGGGAGAGGAAGCAGGCCGCCGTCACCGTACCACCCGCGCGGCCGCCGATATTGGCGATATCGGCAAAATTGCTCTTCAGCTGCTCCTGGTACTCATCCCACAGCGGCAGCTGCCAGGCACGGTCATAAGTCTCCTCGCCGGCATGCAGCAGTTCGCGCGCCAGCGGGTCGTGATTGGCCAGCAGCCCGCTGGCCTGATGGCCAAGGGCGATAACGCAAGCGCCGGTCAGGGTGGCAATATCCACCACGGCCGCCGGTTCGAATCGGGCTGCGTAAGTCAGCGCATCGCACAGGATCAGGCGCCCTTCGGCATCGGTATTGAGAATCTCGATGGTCTGGCCGGACATGCTGGTGACCACGTCACCCGGCTTGTTGGCATTGCCATCGGGCAAGTTTTCGCAGGTCGGAATGATGCCCACCACATTGAGCGGCAGCTTCATCTGCGCAATAGCCATGAATGTGCCAAGCACGCTCGCAGCGCCGCACATGTCATATTTCATCTCGTCCATCTCTGCTGCGGGCTTGAGTGAAATACCACCGGCGTCAAAGGTAATGCCCTTGCCGACCAGCACCACCGGCTTCTGCCCTTTCTTGCCCCCGGCATGGTGCATCACGATCAGCTTGGGCGGCTGGCGGCTGCCCTTGGCGACGGAAAGGAAGGAACCCATCTTGAGCTCTTCCAGTTGCTGCTGCTCCAGCACCTCAACCTTGAACCCCTGGGCCTTGGCCAGTTCCTGCGCCTGCTCGGCGATGTGGGCCGGAGTACAGATATTGCCCGGCAGATTGGCCAGATCCTTGGCCAGATTCATGCCCTGGGCAATTGCCAGTCCCTGCTGCATGGCATTTTCGCCAATCGCCAGCTCATTGCGGCGCGGAACGTTCAGCACCATCTTGCGCAATGGGCGGCGCAATTCATCCTGCTTGCTCTTGAGGCGGTCGAAGCGATACACGCTTTCCACCGCCATTATCACCGCCTGTTCAATTTTCCACGCCAGTTCACGCTTCTTCACTGGCACTTCGGTCAGATACATTACTGCTTCGGTAGCACCCGTTTCATTCAGGGTTTTGACTGCTGCGCTGACCGCCTGACGGTATTCCTTGTCGCGAAATTCACGCTCCTTGCCCAAACCGACCAGCAGCACGCGGTCGCATAGGGTATTGGAAACATTATGCAGCAACAGCGTGCTGCCCAGCTTGCCGTCCATATCCCCGCGCCGCAAGATATCGCTGATGAAAAAGCCGGAAATGCGGTCCATGAGGTCCGCCGCGAGAGAAAGCTTGCGATGTTCGAAAACACCCACCACCACGCAGGCGGTGCGCTGTTTTTCCGGACTGCCGCTTTTTATGCTAAATTCCACGTAATGCTCCTTTTGTCCCAAGTTGACAAAATTTGATCAGAAGCCAAATTATCCTCAGTCTTGACCAACAAAGTCAAAGAAAACCCAAAACATGATTTTCCGGCGCGCATTATTGCGTGAACTCTTCAGTAATGCGGCAACAGTATTCATCGTGCTTCTCGCGATCAGTTTAACCACACAGTTGGTCCGCCTGCTGGGCAAAGCTGCCAGCGGCACACTGGCAAGCGAGGCCGTGCTGGCATTTCTGGCATTCAGCGTGCTCAATTTTCTGCCAGTACTGCTGTCACTCACCCTTTTCATCACGGTATTGCTGACCCTGACGCGCAGTTACCGTGACAATGAAATGGTAGTGTGGTTCAGCTCCGGCCAGAGCCTGACTGCCTTCATCAGGCCGGTGCTCGCCATTGCGGCGCCCGTGGCGCTGGTGGTTGCGGTATTGAGCCTGTTTCTGTCTCCCTGGGCACTGCAGAAGCAGAACCTCTATCGCAGCCAGATTGAAAGCCGCGACGACGTGGCAACAGTCGCCCCTGGCGTATTCAAGGAATCCAAACACGCTGACCGGGTATTTTTTGTGGAAAGCTTTGCTGGCGAACAAAACACGGTGAGCAATATTTTCATGCAATCCGCGGAAAACCTGAAGCAGGGTGTCATGTTTGCCCAGCATGGCTACCAGAATGTCGCAAAAAATGGCGACCGTTACCTGGTACTGCTGAACGGAAGACGTTACGAAGGATTGCCGGGCTCGGCGGAATTCAAGATCGTCGAATTCGAGCACTACGCGGTTCGCATTGAACCTCATGAAGCCAAGCTCACAGCGCCTTCTTCAAAATCACTTTCTCTGCTTGAACTCATAGGCAACAAGTCGCCACCCAATATTGCGGAACTGCAATGGCGGTTTTCCCTGCCGTTGAGCGTAATTTTGCTGGCCCTGCTGGCGATTCCCCTGAGCTTCGTCAACCCGCGCGCGGGACGCTCTCTTAACCTGATGCTTGCCCTGATTACCTACCTCATTTACAGCAACTGCCTCAGTATCGCCCAGGGTCTGGTGGCGCAGGGCAAGCTGGAACCGGTTCTTGGACTATGGGTGGTGCATGCGGTCCTGGCTGTTTTGCTGTTGATCCTGTTTTACCACCGCTTGCGGGTATCACCTTCACTGTTTGCACGTTTGAGGCGGGCATCATGAAAATTTTGCACCGCTACCTGGCCAGGGAAATTTTCGCCAGCACGCTATTTGTTTTTGCCGCCCTGCTCTCCCTGTTTGCTTTCTTTGACCTGATTCAGGAACTGGGTGACCTGGGCAAGGGACATTATCGCCTGCCGCAAATTCTGGCCTTTGTTGCCCTGGGCTTGCCCGGACATATTTATGGATTATTTCCCATTGCAGTCCTGATCGGCACTTTGTTCGCCCTGGCCCAGTTTTCCGCCAATTCCGAATTCACGGTCATGCGTATTTCCGGTCTCTCCACGCAGCGTTTTGCCTTGTCGCTGATGCAAACCGGCCTGATTTTTGTATTGCTGACCCTGTTATTTGGAGAAATCATCACCCCGGCGGCTGAACGGATGGCCCAGCAACTCAGGCTCAAGGCAACCAGTTCGGTGGTCGCGCAGGAATTCCGTTCCGGGCTATGGATCAAGGATGCCCAGAGCTTTGTCAACGTGCGTGAAATCCTGCCGGACACGACCTTGCTGGGCGTCAAGATTTTCGAATTCGATCAGGACTATCACTTGAAAACAGTGAGCTACGCCGATCGCGGCCACCACGAAGAAGCTGGCCGCTGGCTGCTGGAAGATGTCAGCCAGACCCACTTCAAGGGAGAAAAAGCCGTGGCTGAGAAGCTGCCGCAACTCTCGTGGAACTCGGTGTTGAACCCGGACATTCTTTCAGTGCTGCTGGTTGTGCCGGAACAGATGTCAGCCTGGAACCTTTACCAGTACGTCCAGCACCTGCGCGACAACAAGCAAAAAACAACGCGCTATGAAATTGCGTTGTGGTCCAAGCTGGCCTACCCCTTCGCCACCCTGGTCATGATGATCTTTGCCTTGCCATTCGCCTATCACCAATCACGTAGCGGCGGGGTCAGCGGCAAGATCTTCGTGGGCATCATGGTCGGCCTGTCATTTCATTTGCTCAACCGGGTCTTTGCCCATCTCGGCCTGCTCAATGACTGGCCCCCCCTTTTCAGCGCATCCTTCCCCGCGCTCGCGTTTCTTGCTGCGGCACTGGCAATGCTCTGGTGGACAGAAAGGAGATAGCGGTCAGCGGTCAGCTTTCAGTTGATGAGGATGATTTTTGTCTTGCTCAGGCGGTCGTGGAGAAACTGCCGTTCATGATCGAACAGCGCCCATAGAATGCCGACCCCCAACAAGATACCGGGCAGGGCGAGTGCAAAGCGCAATAATGCCTGCCGCAGGGTCAGCGGCGCGCCGTCCGCATTCACCAGGCGCAGATGCCAGGTTTTCATCGCCAGCGTTTGTCCGCCACGCAGCCAGAACCAGATGAAATAGGCTGCCACAACACCCAGCAAATAAATCTGAAACGCCCCTCTTGCCAATGACGTCGTGCTTCCCTGGGTCAAACCGACGAACAGAAACCCGGCCAGAAACAGCACGGCGACCAGCAACAAACTTTCATACAACATGCTGGCCAGACGCCTGAGAATCCCGGGGTAAGTCACATTTCCGGACCTGTTTTCCACAGAACTACCGGGCGGGAACAACAGAAGGCGCAACGGGCAAGGGCACAACATTCGCAG